>CALFMR010000385.1 GCA_937880585.1 uncultured Acidobacteriota bacterium | reverse complement strand
GTGATGGCACGAACCGGTGCAACGCTGGATCTCCAGCCCATCGATCGGCTCGAAGAGAAGATTCGTCAGCTCGTCGGCATGATCGACACGCTGCGCGCCGAGCGCGCGAAAGCCGTCGACGAAGCCGGCCGGCTGCAGCGCGAGCTCGACGCCATGCGCGGACGGCTCGCCGAAGCGTCCGGCACGGTGGCCGAGCTCGGGACGCTGCGCGAGGAGCGCGAGGTCGTGCGCAATCGCGTCGTCCAGATGCTCGCGCAGATCGACAAGCTCAACCTGTAGCGCGTCTCTCACCATGGCCAGCCGCGTCATCCAGGTCGACATCCACGGTCAGCGCTACGCGGTGCGCAGCGAGCTCGACCCGCAGTACATCGGCGAGCTGGCGGCCTACCTCGACGAGAAGATGCGCGCCGCGGCCTGCGAGCTGACCAGCGCCGACCCGTTGCGCATCGCCGTCATCGCCGCGCTCAACATCTCGGACGAAGTCTTCCGCGCCCGCGCCGACACGGCAGGCGTCGATAGCCGCGTGCGCGCGCGCGCCGCGGAGATCGAGCGGCTCGTCGACGCCGTGCTCGACGACGCGCGAATCAACGCCGTCAACCAGTAGCCGGCGCGATCGACGCGCGCGACGACCTTGTCGAGTGCGCGCTGGTCGGTTAGGATCGCGACAGTTTCAGTTCCCTGCTTTGCGCGTGATGGCTCGGAGTGTTGCTTGAGCCGATGTTTCACGACCAAGTGAGCCGCGACGCCGCGTGGTGTGCATGCCTCCGTGGTGAGGAAGCCTGAAGCGCGGCTTTGACAGTGGCTCCACCTGCTTAGCAGGTTCATGCGACCTCCCCACACGGCAAAGCGGGGCTCTTCGTTCCGGTGACGCGGCCGGCTGACTTCAGGCATCCCTGCCTGCCGGACGGAGCTGCGAGCGCAGCGAGCGTTCAGCGCAGTTCGACACCATGACTCCCCACACGACATCTCCTTCGCCAGCGCTCGCGCCTTCGAACGCGACCGTCGACTCGGCCGGCGAACACGCGCTCGTCGAACGCATCGCTGCCCGTGCGCGCCTGTCCGGCCCGCACGTCCTCGTCGGCATCGGCGATGACGCCGCCGTCACGCGTCCCGAACGCGGCGCGGTCGAAGTGACGACGACCGATAGCCTCGTCGAGCACGTGCACTTCCGGCGCGACTGGACGCCGCTCGCGGCCGTCGGGCACAAGGCGCTCGCCGTCAACCTGAGCGATCTCGCCGCGATGGGCGCCGTGCCGCGATCGACGTTTCTGAGTCTGATCCTGCCGGCCGATCTCACGGTGACCGACTTCGACGCGCTCGTCGGCGGCTTCCTCGATCTGGCCACGGCGTCGCGCGTGTCGCTCATCGGCGGCAATATTTCGCGGTCGCCTGGGCCGCTGATCGTCGACGTGACGGCCGTGGGCAGCGTTCGGCAGCGACGCGTGCTGCGGCGCGTCGGCGCACGTGCCGGTCACGAGTTGTACGTCACGGGCACGCTCGGCGCGGCGGCAGCCGGTCTCGCCATGTTCGAGGCTGGCCGGCGGCGCGGGAATGGCGACCCGGCGGTCGACGCATGCGTCGACCGCTACGAACGTCCGGACGCGCGCTGGCGTGTCGCGTCGGTCATCGCGCGCACGGGGGCGGCCGCGGCCGCGATCGATCTCTCCGATGGCTTGGCGGACGCCGCGCGGCGTCTGGCCGAGGCCGCCGGCCTCGGCGTCATCGTCGAGGCCGGGGCGGTGCCCGTCGATCCGGGTGCACGGGTGTGGGCAGAAGCGGCCGGAGGTGATGCGCTCGCGCTCGCCGTCGAAGGCGGGGAGGATTACGAGCTGGCGTTCGCCGTCGCCCCCCGACAACGACGGAAGTTCCTGGCGGCCGCGCGGCGCGGTGGCCACGTACCGGTCACCCGCGTCGGCCGGTTCGTCGCCGAGCCGGGCGCCTGGCTCGAGCGAGACGACGGCCGACGCAACGAGTTGGCGGCTGGCTTCGTCCATTTCTGACAGCCGACCACGATGTGGCACGCCTCCCGCGACGCCGTGCAGCGATGGACCCAGTCGATCCTGCACACGCATGACAGCCCGGAACGCACGGCGGCGGCCGTGGGCCTGGGCGTCGCCATCGGCTTCTCCCCGTTCCTCGGCTTCCACACCATCATCGGCATCGTCCTGGCCTTCTGCTTCAACCTGAACCGCGTGGCCGTGCTGGGCGGCCTGTGGGTGAACCTGCCGTGGGTGATGGGTGCCTACTACGCGGCTGCGACGGCCGTCGGTTCGTGGCTGCTCCAGACGCAGATCCCGCCGCACTTGATGAAGCGGCTCGAGCTCGTCTGGACGCTGCCCCATTGGGGGGCACGGATCGACGCCATCGGCGGCCTCCTCGAGCCGCTGCTCTGGCCGTTCACGCTCGGTTCGCTGCTGGGGTCGGTCATCTTCGGCTTCCTGGCCTATCGGCTCGTGCTCGCGGTCCTCATCGCGCGACGGCACCATCTCGAGGCGATGGCCGCCGGACGGGACAAGTCGGCGACTTGACGCCCCGGGGTGCCGGCGGGGTACCCTATGGGCCTCCCCCAGCCAGGCCGCCCATGTCCGGACCTCACGGTTCGCGGATGGGGCGTTCGGCGGGGGTCAGGAAGCAGGATGCTGATCTCCCGGTCTCTCCGGCGGAAACTCCTGGCGACGGCCTTTGGCGCCGTCGGCTTCCTCCTGCTCTATCAGGCCACGGTCATCGACTCGCGGTCGGCCTTCGCCAGACAGGGAGCGTCGTCGCTCGTGGGCGCGCGGCTGGACTTCGTCGCCACGGCCTACTGCAAGGGCGACACGACGGCCTCGGGCGTCGCCGTGAAGGCGGGCGTCGCGGCCGCCGACCCCAAGCTCCTGCCGCAAGGCTCCGTCGTCCAGATCGAGGGGGGCCCGGCCAAGCACGAGGGCATCTACACGGTGCTCGACACCGGCCCGAAGGTCCAGGGCCGGCACCTCGACCTCTACATGTGGAGCTGCTACGAAGCCCTGGACTTCGGCCGCCGCCCCGTCCACCTGACCGTCCTCCGCCTCGGCTGGAATCCCACCAACAGCGCGCCGGGGATGGTGGCTGGGGACTGACCAAGAAGTCAGAGGTTCGAAGCCGGAGGCCAAAAGTGGGTTCTTCCCCACCGACGGGCCGCTCGAACCACACCTCTGGCTTCTGGCTTCGAACCTCTAACTTTTGCTGTACTGCAGTTCGTACAACCGAAAGTACAGTCCGCGCTGGGCGACAAGTTCCTGATGGGTGCCCTGCTCGCGCAGCTCGCCTTTGTGGATGACGAGGATCCGGTCCATGTCCTGGATCGTCGACAGCCGATGCGCGATGGCGACGACCGTGCGTTCGGCCATGAGTACATGCAGCGCGTCCTCGATGAGCGCTTCGGTCGCCGCGTCGATGCTCGACGTCGCCTCGTCGAGCAGCAGCACGGCCGGATCGAATGCAATGGCGCGCGCGAAGGACAGCAGCTGCTTCTGACCGACCGACAACGACGCGCCGCGTTCGCCGACTGGTGACGCGTAGCCGTCCGGCCGCGCGGTGATGAACGCGTGCGCATGGACGGCGCGCGCCGCGCGCTCGACGTCCTCGTTCGAGATGTCCTGCTGCCCCAGCCGGATATTGTCCGCAATGCTGCCGGAGAACAGGTGCACGTCCTGCAGCACCAACCCGAACCGCGCGCGCAACTCGGCGAGATCCCACTCGCGCACGTCGACGCCGTCGACGAGAATGCGCCCGCGGTTGACTTCGTAGAACCGCAGCAGCAGGTTGATGATCGTCGTCTTGCCCGAGCCCGTGGCGCCGACGATGCCGATGCGCTGCCCCGCTTCGACGACGAACGACACATCGCGCAACACGAACGCGTCGTCGTGGTACGCGAACCAGACGTGATCGAACTCGATCCGTCCGGCACGCACCGCGGCCGGCCGCACGGGCCGTGCCGGTCCGACGATGACGGGCGTCGTGTCGAGGATGTGGAAGATGCGCTCGGAGGCCGCCATAGCGGCCTGCATGATGTTGAACTTCTCGGACAGGTCTGAAATCGGCTGGAAGAACCGCCGCGAGTACTGAAGGAACGCGACGAGCACGCCGAGCGAGACGACGCCCTGTTCAGACCAGCCGCCGCCCACCCAGATGATGAGCGCGGACGAGATGGCCGCGAGAATCTCGATCGCCGGATAGAAGACCGCGTAATAGAAGATCGAGTCGATGTTCGCGTCGCGATGGTCGCGGTTGATGCGCTCGAAGCGGTCGAGCGTCCGCGGTTCCTGTCCGAAGAGCTGCACGGTCGCCATGCCCGTGAGATGTTCCTGCAGGAACGCGTTCAGCCGCGCGATGAGCCCGCGCACGCGCCGATACGTCTCGCGCACGTGCGTGCGGAACCAGTACGCCACCCACGCGATGGCCGGCAGGACGACGAACGCCACGAGCGCGAGCCGCCAGCTCATGACGAGCATCGCGATCATGATCCCGGCGAGGACGAGCACGTCGCCGAAGACCGTGATCACGCCTGACGTGAACAAATCGTTCAACGCGTCGACGTCCGTCGTAACGCGCGTCATCAGCCGTCCGACCGGATTCTTGTCGTAGAACTGCACGTCGAGCCGCTGGTAGTGCGCGTACACCTGCATGCGGATCGTGTGCATGATCCGCTGGCCGGTGAGCTGCAGGATGGATGTCTGCACGTACTCAGCGGCGAAACCAGCCAGGAGGAGCACGAGGAGCAGCGCCGCGAGTCGACCGAGGCCCGCGATGTCGCCCGTGGCGATGTCGTGATCGATCGCGAGCTGCGTAATCCAGGGTTGCGCCAGCTCGACCGCCGACGCGATGACAATCGCGACGAACGCGATCGCGACGGCAACGGTGTGTGGCCGCAGATAGGCGACGAGCCGCCGCATCAGGCGCGCGTCGTAGGCCTTGCCGAGGACGTCCTCGGCAGCGTGGTCGACGGCCGTGCTCATGCGCGGCTCCCGGCCCTGGCCTCAGGCATGCTCCAGCTCCTGCTCGAGCTGCTGCCGTCGGTGCATCTCGGCGTAGCGTCCGCCCTCGGCCACCAGCGTCTCGTGCGTGCCGCGCTCGACGATACGGCCGGCCTCGAGCACCAGGATCTGGTCCGCGTCGCGCACCGTCGAGATGCGATGCGCGATGATCACGCACGTCCGCGACTGCCGAACGCCGCGCAGATGCTCGAGGATCCGCTCCTCGGTCGCCGTATCGACCGCCGACAAGGCATCGTCCAGAATCAGGATGCGCGGGTCAACGACGAGCGCACGCGCGAGCGCGACGCGCTGTTTCTGGCCGCCTGACAGCGTGATGCCGCGCTCGCCGACGCGCGTGTCGTAGCCCGCGGCGAAGTCGCGCACGTCCGCGTCCACGCCGGCCATCGCCGCCGCGGTCTCGGCGCGTTGCCGCCGATCCGCCGCGTCTCCCGCATCCGGCGCGCCGAACAGGATGTTGCCCTCGACCGTGTCCGAGAACAGGAACGGCTCCTGGAGCACGGCGCCCATCGACGCGCGCAACGATGCGAGCGGCTGGTTGCGCACGTCCACGCCATCGATGAAGAGCGTGCCCGGCGGCGGCTCGAAGAGCCGAGGCAGCAGTTGCACGAGCGTCGACTTCCCTGCACCCGTGGCGCCGACGATCGCTGTCGTCGTACCCGGCTCGATCGTGAAGGACACATCGGTGAGCGCGTCGTCGGGGGCGCCGGGATAGCGGAACGTCAGGTGCCGCGCGTCGATCCGTCCACTCGCAACCGGTGAGGCCGCAATCGCGCGAGTGGCCGGATGCGGCGCCTCGCCGACGGGCGCGTCGAGCACTTCGAGCATCCGTTCCCAGGAGGCGATGCCACGCTGGACGAGGTTGATGACCCAGCCGAAGGCGATGAGCGGCCAACTCAACAGGACGAGGTATCGGCCGAACGCGACGAACTCGCCGAGCGTGAGCCGGCCGCCAATCACCTCGCGGCCGCCGACCCACAACACGAGGAGACCGCTCAGGCCGAAGCACAACGTGAGGCTCGGATAGAACGCCGCCTGCAGCCCGATGAGGCCGCGGTTGCGTGCGACGTACTCGTCATTGGCCGCGCGGAACCGCGCGAGCTCGTGCGGTTCCTGCCGATACGCGCGGACAACGCGCACGCCGGCCATCGCTTCCTGGACGACGGCGCTGAGATTGGAGAGCTGAGCCTGGATGCGCTCGAACCGATCGTGGATGGCCTTGCCGAAATAGCGCGTGCCGAGCGTGACGCCGGGGAGCGGGAGCAGCGCGATCAGCGTCAGACGGACGTCGATCCAGAGCATGATCGCGACCGCCACGACGAAGCCGAGCGCGGTGCTGGCGAAGTACATGACGGCGGGGCCAACCATCATGCGGACGGCGCTCAAGTCGCTCGTGGCGCGCGACATCAGGTCGCCGGTCCGATTGGCCTGGAAATAGGCCTGCGGCAGCCGTTCCATGTGGGCAAAAAAATCGTTCCGGAGGTCATATTCCATCTGCCGGGACGCGCCGATAACGTAGCTGCGCATCAGGTAGCGGAACAGGCCGTCAGCCACGGCGAGGCCGACCACTGCCAGGGCGTAGACGCCCAGACGCGCCCGGTCCACACCCGTGGTCAGCCCGTCGATCACGTACTTGAGGACCCACGGCGACGCAAGCGACAGGCCGGTGGCCGCCAGGATGCACTCCAGGCCGAGCACGAGCTGTCGACGAACGCGAACGAGGTACGGCAGGAGGCGCAGAAGCGCCCGGATCATGAGAGGCAGTATAACAATGCAGTTTTGGACCGACCGCGCGGCGTGCCGCCCCTCGGGGCCGGCGTCTGCGCCCGTCTTCCGTTTCCGGTGTCTCGCAGGCATCGCGATCGCCGGCTTGGCCACGGTCGCGCTCCTCGTGCCCGCCGTGGCCCACGCGCAATATGCGCGACCTGAAACGTCGGCGTCGTCGGCGATCGGCGAGAACTATCACGTCGAAGCCAGCGGCACGCTGTGGAACCCGGACGTCGCCGGCCACATCTCGAGCGAACAGTTCGGCATCATTGGCAGCAACATCGACTTCGTGGACGACCTCGCGTTCACGAAGACACGCTTCAAGGACCTGCGCATCGTGCTGCGGCCAACTCGCAAGGCCAAGTTCCGCATCGAATACACGCCGATCGAGTACACGGCCGAGACGACGCTGAAGCGCGACATCGTCTTCAACGGCCAGAAGTTTCCGGTGAGCCTGCCGATCTCGTCGACGTTCGACTGGAAGGTGTGGCGCTTCGGCTACGAGTACGACCTGCTCTACCGATCGCGCGGCTTCGTCGGCGTGCTGCTCGAAGGCCGCTACACGCAGATGAACGCCGAGCGCAATGCACCGGTCGGCGACGAGTTCACGACGGCGAGGGCGCCACTTCCCGCGCTGGGCGTGGTGGCGCGTGGGTACGTGCTACCCGACGTGGCACTGAACTTCGAGCTGAGCGGGTTCAAACTTCCTCCCACCTGGGTCAAGGGCTACGAAGCGAACTACTACGACTGGGATATCCACGGCACGGTGAACGTCACGAACAATTTCGGCCTGCAGGCCGGATGGCGCCGCATGACGACGTTCCTCAGCATCAAGAGCGATCTGGGGGATGTGAAGTTCCAGGGCCTCTGGTTCGGCGCGGCGCTGCGGTACTGACGACCGTCAAGTTGGAAGTTCGAAGCCAGAAGCCAGAAGTCGGTTCTCGTGCGGGCGGGCCTCACATTCCGGAATCCACTTCTGGCTTCTGGCCAAACTTCTAACTTTGCATCTTGGCCTTGGCGCGGACCCGTACTCCCAAGTACCTCCGGTCCTGGCTCGACGAGACGTCTGACGGGCGAAAACCTGCGGCGGATCGGATGTGCACGGGCAACGCACCTGACGCCGGGATGGTCAGGACGACATCGTGCGCCTCACCGGGCGCGAGGTGTAGGGTCTCGTCGTTGACCGTGACGTCGTTCTCCGCGGCGCCATTGGCCATCGTCAGCACGACGCGCGCTTCTGCCGCTCCCGCGATCGCAACCGCGATATCCGTCGCCTGCCCGCCCCGCACCCAGAACCCGTCGTCTTCGACGAACACCTGCTGGTCGTAGAAGAACACGTCGGCGCTCCCTGACGAGAGACTCGCCATGGCCGGCGGCTGCGAGGATCGATCGATCGTGAGCGGCGCGATGTCGATCGTGCGTGTCGCGCGGGCGGACGCGGGATCGAGCGCGAGCGTCAGGGTCGCGGCGCCGGCGGGTAAGTCGAGCGTCGCGATCTGCTCGGACGCGCCGCGAAGCGTCATGCGGCGCAGGGGCGCGCGGCTGCGACCGATCGTCGCCGCGAGCGTGCCGCCCGGCATGTTGCGGCCGGCGATGGTCACCTCGTAGCGTCCGGCCGGCAGGCCCTCGATCGGAGACCACGCCGGCGTACCTTGATCGTCAGTTCGACTCAGCGGCAAGCGCAGCGAACCCGACAAGTTCCGCGGCCGCGTGACCCGAAGCGGCTCGATCCGCGCGAGCGTGCGTCCGGCCGCCGCGGCGTGGAGCACCTGAACACCTGCGGCGACCGGGCCGAGGCCGTTCGTGGAGGTCAGCCACCAGCCGGTCTGCACGAGACCGGCCACGAGGGCGGCCATGCACCAGGCGGCAATGGTCACTGCCGACGCCGGCGGCCGGCGTCGCGCGAAGCGCGCCGCGATCGCGATCACGATCGCGCCGACGATGACCCACACGAGGACGTGCAGCGCGAACGGCCATTCCGTCGTGACATCGCCAGGTGTCAGCCGCCAGAAGAAGCTGGGCCAGCCGCGCGACAGATCCACCGCGGGCCCAAGCCAGTCGAGCCAGGCCGCGACGACGCCGCGGACGTTCCAGGCAAGCGCGCCTCGATCCACGGCAAACACGATGACGGTGATCGCCAGCGACACGGCGAGAAGCGATCGGACGAGCGCATGGCCCCACGCGCCCATTCGTCGCCAGCTCGCCGCGAGCGGCGCGGCGAGCACCGGCAGCACGACGGCGGCAAAGCGCGCGGGCGTCGCCGGCACGCCGGCCCACCACATCCAGTAGGTCGCGACGACCGCCAGATAGACGAGCGCGATGGCCACGGCGGCGCGCGCGGGCTCGGTGCCATCACGGCGACGCGCGGCAAGCGCCACGACCGCGGCACCGAGCACGGGCGTGTAGACGAGCAGCCCGAACTGCTCGTCGAACAGCAGCGCCAGAAGTCCGCCGGGCACATACGCCAGTCGCGCTTCGGGATTCGGACCGTACGGCGCCGCCGGATTCGGCGTGCCGTAGATGATCTGGAAAAAAGCGAACCAGCCAATTGCGCTGACCACGGGAATCGCGAGAAACGCGGCGGCGCGGCGCCAGCGCACGGCAGGCGATCGCGTCTCGTCGCGCCACACGGCCCACAACGTCACAAGTCCAAAGCCGGCCGCCAGCACGGCGAAGCGCGTGTGCAGCCACGGCAGCGCCGCGAGCAGCGCCGACGTCACGACGAGCCCTGTCGTGCCCGCCGATCGCAGGCGCAGCAGGAGCACGACCGCCGCGCACACGATGCACGCCGCCGGTCCGTCGGGAAAGATCGTGACGCCCTGGATCAGAAACGTCGGCGACAGCACGATGGCCGCCCACGCGATCCATGCGGCGCGCGCATCGCCGGTTGCGAGCCAGCCGATGGACCAGACGAGCGCACCGGCGATGGCCGAAATCAGCACGATCATCGCCTGCGCCCCGCGGTACCCGAACAGCCAATACGCCGGCAGCACGAGGACGGACGTGCCGGGTGCATGAACGGAATAGATCGCGCCGTTCTTACCGCGCGCGAGGTAGTCGGGCGCGAGCGTGCCGTCGGAGCAGGCCCCGTAGTCGCGGTTGGCGTGATTGTTCTCGATGCGGAGGTCGCCGTCGCGCAGCAGGCTCTCGGTGATGACGAGGTAGTGCGGCTCGTCTCCGCCGGGCAACCGCGACGCGAGCGTCCACACCACGACGACGAGCGCGACGAGGGTGAGCGCGCCGGCCGCCAACGTCTGTCGCCTCGCAAGCGGCGTCGTCGACGCATGCTCGCCCGCCGAGATGCCGCGTCGCTCGCCCGCCAGCGGCCAGGCGGCGACCACGGCAAGCAGGATCGGCAGCCATGCGAGTGGCCCCGTCCAGATCAAGGCTATCGACGGCAGCGGCACCGGCCACCATGGCACCGTGGCCAGGAGCGCCGGCGCCGCGCAGGATGGCCGACGTCGCCACGCCGGGACGAGGGCGGCCATCGCGATGAACAACACCAGCCATGCCCAGGAGGCCGGGGCGGCGAGCCGGGCGCTGGCGGCGTCCGGACTGACCGGCGCCACGTGGCCGATCGCGCACCAGGCGCTCGCGCCGACCATGACAGGCCCGATCCACGGCCGGATCCGGGCCCACCAGGACGAGCGGGAGATGAGGGAGAGGCCCACGCGGCGGGTCATTCTAGCGCCGGGGCTATCCGCCAAGGAATCGAACGCCGATTACAGTTCTGAGGCCACGAGCGCGGTGGCTTTCGAAAGTGTCGGCGCGCCGGCCGGGCGCTTGTCGAGGAATCGACTCAGACGGGCGCGTTTTTGATACTTCGCGGGCTGTCGTCAGATGACGACGTTCGGCGCGGTCTGGCATCGTCGTTGCTTTGTCACTGGGACCTTGGTCACGGAGGACCTCCACCCCATGCCTCGACGTCACGTTCTCATCGGCATTGCGACCCTGTTGTCGGTGTCGCTCGTCCTCGGCGCTCCGGCGCCGGCGGCCGCGCAGAGTCCAACCGGCACCATCTCGGGGAGGGTCGCCGATACGAATGGCGGCGTGCTGCCCGGAGTGACCGCGACGCTCTCGTCGCCGGCCCTTCAGGGCACCCAGATTGCGGTGACCACCGAGCACGGTGACTACATCTTCAGTCTCCTGCCGCCGGGCGTCTACACCGTGCGGTTCACGCTCAACGGCTTCGAGCCGCTCGAGAAGCAGACCCGGCTCGGCGCCACTGAGTCGGTCGATCTCGACGCGACACTCCAGACAGCGCGCGTCACCGAAAACATCACGGTCTCGGCCGACGCGGACACGTTCGTCGACACCGTGCAGGTCGCGACGAACCTGAAGTTGTCCGACATCGACGTCCTGCCGACGCTCACGCGCGAAATCGCCGCCTATCTGAACATGACGCCGTCGGCGCACAGCACCGGCCCGGAGAACGAATGGTCGATCGCCGGCGCGCCCTCGTACGAGAACGTCATCCTCGTCAATGGCGTCCAGACGCAGGACAACGTCCGCGGTGACTCGCTCAACTTGTATATCGAGGATGCGATCGAGGAGACGACGGTCGCGACCTCCG
>CALFMR010000384.1 GCA_937880585.1 uncultured Acidobacteriota bacterium | reverse complement strand
CGGACGCGCGATCGGCAAGGTCGTGCTCGACGTCCGGGAGATCTGACTTCAGAGGCCGGTCATCTTCTCGACCGCCTCGGGATAGCGCGCGCCTTGGATCGTGATGCGCGATGACGCGTCTTCGATCTCCCGAAGATCGTCGGCCGACAGCTCGAGCGTGACGGCGCCCACGTTCTCATCGAGGCGATGGGGTTTCGTCGTCCCGGGAATGGGCACGAACCACGGCTTGCGCGACAGCACCCAGGCCAGCGCCACCTGCGCGGGCGTCGCGTTCTTGCGGCGTCCGACGTCGGCGAGCAGATCCACGAGCGCGCGGTTTGCGCGGCGCGCATCGGGCGTGAAGCGCGGCAGCGTGCTCCGGAAGTCCGAGCTGTCGAGCGTCGTGTGCTCGTCGATCGCACCCGTCAGAAAGCCCTTGCCGAGCGGGCTGTACGGCACGAAGCCAATCCCCAGCTCTTCGCACGTGGGGATGACGTCACGTTCGTGCTTGCGCGTCCAGAGCGAGTATTCGCTTTGCACGGCCGTTACCGGCTGGACCGCGTGCGCCCGACGAATCGTCTGCGCGCCCGCTTCCGACAGGCCGAAGTGCCCCACCTTCCCCGCATGGATCAAGTCCTTGACGGCACCGGCCACGTCCTCGATCGGGACGCTGGGATCGACGCGGTGCTGATAAAAGAGATCGATCCGATCGACGCGCAGCCGCTGAAGACAGCCGTCGGCGGCCGCCTTGACGTGCTCGGGGCGGCTGTTGAGTCCGAGCCATTTCTGGCTGCCACTGGGATCGAGCTCGAATCCGAACTTCGTCGCGATCTTCACGCGGCCGCGGAACGGCTCGAGCGCTTCGCCGACGAGCCGCTCGTTCGTGAACGGACCGTAGACCTCGGCCGTGTCGAAAAAAGTGACGCCGCGCTCGACGGCGTGGCGGATGAGCGCGATCATCTCCGGGACGTCTTTCGGCGGCCCATAGCTGAAGCTCATCCCCATACACCCGAGTCCAAGGGCCGACACTTCGAGCGAACTGTTTCCAAGGCGTCGCGTCTGCATGGCACGTCCTTCCATCGTGAATGCCCCACGGTAACGCGCCGCGTTCGCGGCGACTAGATGGCAAACGCTGCAAGCGCTTTTGAATAAGATTCACAAATGGCCGATGCCGACCTCGACGTGCTCGCGGCATTCGTCGTCGTGGCCGAAGAGCGCAGTTTCACGCGCGCGGCACGACGGCTCGCCGTCTCGCCCTCCGCGCTCAGTCACGCCATCCGCCGGCTCGAAGAACGGCTGGGCGTGCGCCTGCTCGCGCGCACGACGCGCAGCGTGGCGCCCACCCGCGCGGGCAGCGAGCTGCTCTCGCGGCTGCAGCCCGCATTCCAGGAGGTTCAGGACGCGCTGGATCGGCTGACCGGCTTCCGCGATCGGCCGGCCGGGCACGTGCGGCTCGCTGTCTCGCCAATGGCCGCGACGCTCGTGCTCGGCCCAAGGCTCGGGCGATTCGCCGAGGACTACCCCGACATCACGGTCGACGTCTCGACGCGCGCCGATCGTGTCGATCTCGTGGCCGGCGGTTTCGACGCGGGCATCCAGCTCGGCGAGTACGTCGAACGCGACATGGTGGCGGTGCGAGTCTCAGCCGATCAGCGCGCCGCGATCGTGGCCGCGCCTCGATACTTCGAGACGCACCCGAAACCGCTCTCGCCGCGCGATCTCCCGCACCACCGATGCATCAACTTCCGGCGAGGCCAATCCGGGCTGTACCGCTGGGAGTTCGAGAAGAACGGCCACGCCCTGTCGGTCGCCGTCAGCGGTTCGGTCGTCGTCGACAGCGCGGACCTGCTGATCCGCGCGGCGCTCGACGGCGCGGGGCTCGCCTTCGGCTTCGACGTGCACGTCGCGCCACTCGTGGCGAGCGGCGCGCTCGTGCGCGTCCTCGAGGATTGGTGTCCGCCGTTTGCCGGCTACTTTCTGTACTATCCCAGCCGGCGCCAACAGCCCGCCGCACTGAGCGCATTCATCGCGGCGATGCGGCTCGACGCCGGATCCACCACCACGCGGCGATCGCGTACGCCCAGTAGGCGCCGATGACGGGCCAGCGGTAGGACGGAAAGAGGCTGCTCGGTGAAAGCCGCGCGCCGAGCTCGATCGTGAGCAGTGCAGCCGACGCGATGAGCGACCAGGCCGCGAGCTCGGCTCCGGCCGGATGGCCGCGGCGCACGAGCAGCACGTAGCCGCCCGCGAACTGCCACGCGCCGACGAGTCCGCGCACCACGACCAGGCCGACGACCGTGATCGGATACGCGGCGAGCACGGGGAGCCGCGCCGCGATCCACGTGCCGGTCAGCAGGCTTTCGCCGATGAGCAGGATCGCGATGACGACACGAAGCGCGGTCGCTCCGGCGCCACGCGCAGCGTCGCCGCTCACCGCAGCCGCCGCTCGAGCTCGATCTCGAACAGCTTGGGCCAGAGCTTGCCGGTGACGAACAGGCGATCGTGCGCCTCGTCGTACGCGATGCCGTTGAGCACGTCGACGCCGGCACGTTCAGCCGGCGGCAAGAGGCCGCTGAGATCGATCCATCCGACGACGCGGCCCGTGGCGGGATCGATGCGGCAGATGCGATCGGTCTGCCAGACGTTGGCGAAGATCTCGCCCTTCACCATCTCGAGCTCGTTCAACTCGCTGACGGGCTCGCCGCGGTCGCGCACGGTGATCCGCTTCATCTCACGGAACGTCGTCGGATCCAGGAACCGCAGGTCCGCGCTGCCGTCGCTCATGATGAGCCGCGTGCGATCGTGCGTCAGGCCCCACCCTTCGCCTTCGTACGAAAACGTGGCGACGGGCGCGAACGTCGCCAGGTCGTACACGAACGCGACGTTCGACTGCCAGGTGAGCTGGATGAGCCGTCCGCGCCAGTCGGTCAGCCCCTCGGCGAAGTACGCCGACGCGACGCGGCGCTCCTGCAGCACGCGGCCGGTCGCGAGCTCGACCTTCCGCAGCGACGATCGTCCTTGGAGTCCCGTGCTCTCATAGAGGACGCCGTCGCGGTAGACGAGCCCCTGGGTGAACGCGTTCGAATCGTGGGGATAGCTGGCGACGACGCGATATCCGTAGGAGGCGGGAGCCGGGAGGGGCATGTGCTGCGCGCGGCCCTCGACGCTGGCCGCGATGGCGACGACGGCCGCGAGCACCCACAGGACCGCGCGCACGACCGATTTACTTCTTCCGCGACGTGCGCGACGACCGCGACGTCTTCGATTTCGACTTCGACGAGCTCGCGCGCTTCGACGTGCCGCGGCTCGGCACCTTGGCGCCGGCCTTGCGCGCCTCGGACAGGCCGATGGCAATCGCCTGTTTGCGGCTCGTGACCTTCTTGCCCGACCGCCCGCTCTTCAACGTGCCGCGCTTCTCTTCGTGCATTGCACGTTCGACTTTCCGGGATGCTTTCTTGCCGTACTTGGCCATGGTGCCTCCTGCCGCGTGTTCCGGAGCCGCGTCGGGGAGACACGCCGCCGCTCGCTCCGCGGGATCCGCGAGCGCGTCTTCATTGTCGCATCACGCGTCATCGCGCGCCCGCGTGAATTGACCGCGATCACAGCCGGCCCGATAATCCGGATCAACCGCCGCGCGCCCGTCCGCGCGCCCGACGCCGCGAGGACACGTCCATGACCGTTCGTCCGCTCGCCCTTGCGCTGGGCCTTGCCGCCGCCAGCACCGCGTACGTGTTCGCGCGTCCGATCCAGACGCCCACGCCGGCCGCCGGCGTCGCGACCGATCCGGCGACCGCGCCACTCGACGCGACGATTCCCGTCGATGCGCGCATCACCACCGGGACGCTGCCGAACGGCCTGCGCTACTACATCCGTGTGAATCACAAGCCCGAACAGCGCGCCGAGCTGCGGCTCGTCGTCAATGCGGGTTCGGTGCTCGAAGACGACGACCAGCGCGGACTCGCGCACGTCGTCGAGCACATGTCGTTCAACGGCACGGCGCATTTCCCGAAGCTCGACATCATCAACTTCATGCAGTCGATCGGCATGCGCTTCGGGCCGAGCGTGAACGCGTTCACGAGCTTCGACGAGACGGTCTACATGCTCCAGATCCCGACCGATCGCGCCGAGGTCATCGACCGATCGCTCCTCATCCTCGAGGACTGGGCGCACGCGGTGACGTTCGATCCCGTCGAGATCGACAAGGAGCGCGGCGTCATCACCGAGGAATGGCGGCTCGGCCGCGGCGCGGGCGCGCGGCTGCAGGACAAGCAGTTCCCCGTCCTGCTCCAGGGATCGCGCTACGCGAACCGGCTGCCGATCGGCCAGATGGACATCGTCCAGCACTTCCCGCCCGAACGGCTGGTGCAGTTCTACAAAGACTGGTACCGCCCCGATCTCATGGCCGTGGTCGCCGTCGGCGACTTCGACCCGGCGGCGATGGAACGGCAGATCCGCGCGCACTTCGGCGCGCTGACCAATCCGCCGAACGAACGGCCGCGGCCGAAATACGACGTGCCCGATCATGCGGGGACGTCCTACGCCATCGCGAGCGATCCGGAAGCGCGGACGACGAGCGTGTCGGTCTATCACCTCGAGCCGGCACGCGATCAGTCGACGGTGGGCGCCTACCGCCGGCAGATAGTCTAGGGCTTGTATTCGGCGATGCTCAACGCGCGCCTGGGCGAGATCGCGCAGAAACCGAACGCGCCGTTCCTCGGCGCGAGCGTCGGACAAGGCTCGCTCGTACGCACGGCGGACGCGACGACGTTGAGCGCCGTCGTTCCGGACGGCGGCGCCGTTGCCGGCCTGGACGCGATCTTCACCGAATCAGAGCGCGTCGCGCGATTCGGCTTCACCCAGACCGAGCTCGATCGCATCAAGGCCGACGTCGCGCGCAGCCTCGAACGTGCGGTGGCGCAGCGCGACGACGAGGACTCGGCCGATCTGGCGGCGGAGTACATCCGCAACTTCAGCACGGGCGAACCGATCCCCGGCATCGTGTACGAGAACGCGCTGTATCAGCGCTTCCTGCCGGGCATCACGCTCGCCGACGTCAACGCGCTCGCCAAGACCTGGGCGCCCGACGGCGACCGCGTCGTCCTCGTGAGCGCGCCCGAGAAGTCCGGCGTGACGATGCCCACCGAAGCGCAGTTGTCGGCGGTCATGACCGGTGTCGCGAACAAGACGCTGACGGCTTACACGGACACGGTGACGTCGCAGCCGCTCCTGGCATCCGCGCCCACGCCGGGATCGATCGTCTCGACGAAGACCGAGCCGGAGTACGGGGTGACGGAATGGACGCTGTCGAACGGCGCCCGGGTCATTCTCAAGCCGACGACGTTCAAGCAGGATGAAGTGCTGTTCCGCGCGTTCAGCCTCGGTGGGACGTCAATCGCGAGCGACGCGGATTACATTCCCGCCAGCACGGCGGCGAGCGTCGTGGCGGCCGGCGGCGTCGGCACGTTCAGCGCGATCGATCTGCAGAAGGTGCTGACGGGCAAGGCGGCGTCGGCCTCGCCGTACATCGGCGACGTGGACGAAGGCTTGAGCGGCGCGGCGTCGCCGAAAGATCTCGAGACGATGTTCCAGCTCCTCTACCTGCGGTTCACGGCACCGCGGGAGGACCCGGCCATCTTCGGCGTCCTGCAATCGCAGACGCGGGCGGCGCTCGCCAACCAGAGCGCGCAGCCGGACTTCGCGTTCAACCAGGCGCTCACCTCCGCCCTCTGGCGCGACCATCCGCGCATGCAGCCGATGACGCCCGAGCGGATCGACCAGATGGATCTGCAGAAGTCGATGGCGTTCTACCGCGCGCGGTTCAGCGACGCGAGCCGGTTCACGTTCGTGTTCGTCGGCGCGTTCGAACCCGACGCGATCCGGCCGTTCGTCGAACGCTACGTCGCATCGCTGCCGTCGACCCACGGCGACGAGACGTGGAAGGACGTCGGCGTGCACGCGGCCGACGGCGTCGTCATGCGCGAGGTTCGGAAGGGCATCGAGCCGAAGAGTCGGACGGCGATCGTGTTCCACGGGCCGTTCCAGTACGACCAGGCGCACCGCGTGGCGATCCGCGCGATGGCGATGGCGCTCGAGTCCCGGCTGCGCGAGACGCTTCGCGAAGATCTCGGCGGCACCTACAACGTCAGTGTCTCGGCCGGTTACGGGAAGATTCCGATCGAGCGCTACACGGTGTCGATCGCGTTCGGATCGAGCCCGGACCGCACGAACGCGCTCGTCACGCGCGTGTTCCAGGAGATCGAGGCCTTGAAGACGAACGGTCCGTCAGCCAGCGCCGTGACCGACGTGCGCGAGACGTTCCTGCGCGACTACGAGACGAGCGCGCGGGAGAACGGATTCTTCCTGCGGGAGATCGCGGCGCGGTACGAGTATGGCGAAGGACTGAAAGACTTGTTCGGGCTCGCGGACTTCTACAAGAAGATCGACGCCGCGACGATTCAGGACGCGGCGCGGCAGTATCTGGACACGAGCAACTTCGTCCAGGTGAAACTGTTCCCGGCGCTGACGGGCGCGCCGGCGACTCCGGCCGCACCAGCCTCGAGCGGCAAATAGGCGCGCGCGGTCGCCCGTCAGTCGATCTCGTCCGCCAGCCGCGCGAGCGCGTCGTCGGTCAGGCGGAAGACCGTCCATTCGTGCATCGGACGGGCGCCGACCGATCGATACAGGCGAATGGCGGTCTCGTTCCAGCCGAGCACCGACCATTCCATGCGTCCACAGTCGCGATCCACGGCGAGCCGCGCCAGGTGCGCCAGGAGCCGCCGCCCGATGCCGCGCCGGCGGTATTCGGGCCGCACGAAGAGATCCTCGAGGTACACGCCGACCTTGCCGAGGAAGGTCGAGTAGTTGTGGAACCAGACGGCGAAGCCGGCCGCGGTCTCGCCGACGTACGCAATCACGACGTGCGCACGTGGGTTGTCGCTGAAGAGCGAGCGGCGCAGGTCGTCCTCGGTCGCAATGACGGCGTCGCTCAGCTTTTCATAATCGGCGAGCGCGCGAATGAGCGACAGCACGACGGGGACATCGCGCTCGGTCGCCGGTTCGATGCGAATCGCGTCGCCGGCCATGACGTCAATAGACGTGCATCTGCCCGCAGCTCGCCTGGGGCTGCGGAGCGATCCCGGTGGTCGCCACTGGATAGATGACCGACGCCATGCGCGCGTATCCGGCGTCGTTGGGGTGGAAGCCATCGGACGAGAACAGGCTCGTCTGATAGAACGCCGTGTCGCACATCACGTCGATGACGAGCGCGCCGGTCGACGTGAGCGCGTTCAACTGCGCCGACAGGCCGACCGCAATTTGCTGGAGCGCCGCCTTGTCGCTGCGCGAGTAACCGGCCGCGTACGGCAGCGCCGCCAGGTTCGGCAGGTTCAACACGACGATGCGCGCCTGCGGGGCGCGCCCCTGGACGGTCGTGACGAGGGCCTTGGCGTCGCGGCCGAAGTCGGCCGTGAGCTTCGTCACGTACGTCTGCGGATCGCTGCCGCCCAGCCCGGCTTCGAGCGCGCGGCCGATGATGTTCGCGTCGTTACCTCCGGCGAAGACCGTGACGAGCGTCGAGTCTTTCGCCACGAGCGGCGCCTGGTTGTCGAGGAAATTCGACGGGATGCTGCCTTCGATCCCGGGGAACCCAGATGACCCGGAATCCAGGGAGTTGCCGAGATCCTGGATTTCCTTGTTCAGGACCGTTCCCGGCACGCCCAGGTTCAGGAGCGTCACCTGCTTGCCGGCGTTCTGGAAGCTGCGGACGAGATCGGGCACGTAGCCCATGCCGTTGGCACACGGCGTGAACGGCACACACGGCGCGCTGCTGCCGACGCCGGCGGCATCGCTCGCGCCAATGGCGGTATAGCTGACCGAATTGCCCTGCAACGGACCGGTCGGCTCGGTCGGCGACGAGCTCAACTGGTCGCAGGCCGACAGCGTGAGGGCAGCAAGAACGGAAAAAACGAGCAACTTCATAAGATTGAAAATGCGCGGAACCGCGTTTTCGATCTTATCGGCTCGTCAGCAAAAATCTATCGCCGTTTGTCTCGGCCGAACAACGCGTCGAGGCTCAGCGGCCCGGGGCCCGCGGCGAAGACGTACAGCCAGATGAAGCAGTACAGCACCGCCGGTTCGCCGCCGTTGACGATGGGCAGGAACGCGCGCGGAAAGTGCGCATGAAAAAAGGCGAACGCCATTTCGCCGGCGAGGATGAACGCGACGGGCCGGCTGAACAGGCCCACGAGCAGCAGCAGTCCACCGAACGTCTCGAGCACGCCGGCCGCGCCCAGTTGCGACATCAGCGGAATCGTCATCCCACCGCCCATCGGCGGCATGCCGAAGAGCTTCTGCGTGCCGTGCGTCATGAACGACGCCGCCGCGACGATGCGCAGCAGGCTGAGGAAATACGACGACCAATGACGGGACATGACCGGATTATATCGGGCGCATCCGCGTGTCGCCGCTGTGAGGGACGTGCGGCGCCGCGGCACGGGTCAATGCCGCCGCCGTTCGACGTATCATCGGCGCGTCCATGCCCGTCGATCGCCGCACGTTTCTCGTGGCCGCCGCGTCAGCGGCCGGCCTCGCGCTCGCCGATCGCGGGCGTGCGCTCGCGGCCCAGACCGCGGCGCCCGCTGCGGCCGGATGGGACGCCGTCGACGCGATTCTCGCGAACATCCGTCCGCCCGTTTTTCCCGATCGGCGCTTCGACATCACGGCCTACGGCGCGGTTGCCGACGGACGCACCGATGCGACACGAGCCATCGCGCGCGCCATCCAGGCCTGTTCAGCCGCCGGCGGCGGACACGTCATCGTCCCGTCCGGCACGTTCCTGACGGGCGCGATCCACCTCGCGAGCCGCGTCGATCTCCATCTGGACGACGGCGCGACGTTGAAGTTCGTGCAGGATCCGGGCGCGTACCTGCCCGTCGTCTTCACGCGGTTCGAGGGCGTGGAGCTGATGAACTACTCGCCGTTCATTTACGCGATCGACGCCGAGGACGTGGCCGTCACGGGACACGGCACGCTCGACGGACAGGCGGACGCGGATCACTGGTGGCCGTGGAAGAACGCGGGACGCGCGCCTGGCGCACCGGCGGGCGCCGACGACCGCGCGCGGCTGCAGCAGATGTCAGCCCGCGGCGTGCCCGTCGCTGAACGCGTCTTCGGCGAGGGGCATTACCTGCGGCCGAATTTCATCCAGCCGTACCGCTGCCGCAACGTCCTCATCGAGGACGTCACGATCGTCAACTCGCCGATGTGGGAGATCCATCCGGTGCTCTCGTCGAACGTCACCGTGCGCGGGGTGACGATTTCGAGCCACGGCCCGAACAACGACGGCTGCGATCCGGAGTCGTGCCGCGGCGTCCTCATCGAGCGCTGCACGTTCGACACGGGCGACGACTGCATCGCGATCAAGTCCGGCCGCAATGACGATGGCCGGCGGCTGCACACGCCGGTGGAGGAGATCGTCATCCGCGACTGCGTGATGAAGGACGGGCACGGCGGCGTGACCGTCGGCAGCGAAATCTCGGGCGGCGCCCGGAACATCTACGCCGAACGGTGCCGCATGGACAGTCCGCGGCTCGACCGCGTGCTCCGTCTCAAGACGAACTCGGTACGCGGCGGGACGATCGAGCACGTCTACCTGCGCGACGTCACGGTCGGCCAGGTCGCCGAGGCCGTTGTCGCGGCGGACTTCTTTTATGAGGAAGGCGACGCGGGACCGTACACGCCCGTCGTGCGCGACATCGAAGTCCGCGGCGTCACGAGCCACAAGAGCCGCTATGCCCTGCTCCTGCGCGGCTATGACCGATCGCCCATCACCGGCGTTCGGATCGTCGACTGCACGTTCGACGGCGTCGCTGAGCCAGACGTGCTGCAAGGGGTGCGGGATCTGACGTTCACGAACGTGCGGGTGAATGGCGTGCTGCGGCGATAGCCTTCGCGATCCTCGCGTCTTCGCGTGAGGCCCTGCCCATCTCTTCGCGATCTTCGCGTTGTCAGTCCAGCAATCGTTCGAGAATCGCCACCAGCGTCCGTCGGTCGGCGGCCGAGAGGCGTTGGAGCGGATCGGGCGGGTTGGTCAGGCGGCGCTGGAGCATTGCACGCAGGCGCGTGCCGTCGGGCGTGAGCACGAGCACGCGGACGCGGCGGTCCTCGGGTGACGGGCGGCGCTCGAGCAGGCCGCGCGACTCGAGGCGGTCGACCAGGCCGGTGACGTTCGACGCGTCGCAGGCCAGCGCTTCGGCCAGCCGCCGCATCGGCACCGGGCGTCCCGGCTCCATCACGTGCAGCACGTGACACTGCGCCGGCGAGAGATCCAGGTCCGCCGCGAGCGCCGGCAACTCACCGCGCTGCGCGAATGACAACCGCACGAGCAGCTCCCTGGCCCGACAGGCGTCCTTGTCGCGCATCGTCACGGGCTGATTATACTTGAAATTCTTGATAGTTGACAATCTCAAGTATATGCCGTACGCTCTCGGCATATGACCAGACTCCGAATCGTTCCCGTGGACGACGCCGTGGTCTTCCCGGGCATGTCGGTCACCCTCCCGGTCGACGTGCACGACGAGGCCCGCGTCCTGCTCGTGCCCTCTCACGAAGGCACCTACGCGAAAGTCGGCGTCGTCGCCGAAGTGACCGGCCGCGTCCGGATGCCCGGCCAGGGCGCCGGCGTGTCGCTCGCCGCGCTGCATCGCGCCGTGCCGGGCGCCGCCCAGGCCGACGCCGAAAACGTCCTGCGCGCCGAAGTCGACGAGCGGCCGGACGAAAATCCGGCTCCAGCCGTCGTCCGTGAGCTCGAACGCGAGTACCGCGGCGTCGTCGAAGAGATTCTGCGCATGCGCGGAGACGACGGGCGCATCAGCGCGTTCGTGCGGTCGATCACCCAGCCCGGCGCGCTCGCCGACACGGCCGGCTATTCGCCCGATCTCGACGTGCCGCAGAAGATCCGCCTGCTCGAGACGCTCGACGTCGTCGAGCGGCTGAAGCTCGCGACCCAGTTCCAGCAGGAGCGGCTCACCGAGCTCGTCGTCCGCAAGCGCATCCGCGATGACGTGGAGGGCGGCGCGCAGAAGCAGCAGCGCGAGTACTTCCTGCGCCGGCAGATGGACGCCATCCGCAAGGAGCTCGGCGAGAGCGACGAGGGTGTGCCCAGCGAGTATCGCGAGAAGATCGCGGCTGCGGGGATGCCGGACGCCGTCCGCGCACAGGCCGAACGCGAGCTCGCCCGCTTCGAGCGGATGGGCGAGTCGAACGCGGAAGCGTCGACGATCCGCACCTATCTCGACTGGCTGCTCGCCGTGCCGTGGTCCAAGCGCTCCGACGAGCGTCTGGATCCCGTCCACGCGCGTGAGGTGCTCGACGCCGATCACGAAGGCCTAGACGACGTGAAGCGGCGGATCACCGAGTACCTGGCGGTGCGCAAGCTGCGCAGCGAGCGCGGCATGGCCGACACCCGCCGGTCGGGCGTGATCCTCACGCTCATCGGACCGCCCGGCACGGGCAAGACGTCGATTGGCGAGTCGATCGCGCGCGCCACGGGCCGCGCGTTCGTCCGGATGTCGCTTGGCGGCGTGCGTGACGAGGCCGAGATTCGCGGCCACCGGCGCACGTACGTCGGCGCGCTGCCGGGCCGTCTCGTACGCGCGCTGCGCGATGCCGGCACGATGAACCCCGTCATCCTGCTCGACGAGGTCGACAAGATCGGCGCCGACTGGCGCGGCGATCCGTCGGCTGCACTGCTCGAGGTGCTGGATCCGGCGCAGAACCACTCGTTCCGCGACCACTACCTCGACGTCGAGCTCGATCTGTCGAACGTGCTCTTCATCGCGACGGCCAACGTGGCCGACACGATCCCCGGTCCGCTGTTCGACCGGATGGAAGTGATCCGCTTCGACGGCTATACGACGGACGAGAAGGTCGCCATCGCGCGAGGACATCTGTGGCCGCGGCAGCTCGATCGCAACGGCCTCCGGCCGGACGAAGTCCAGATCGACGACCGCTTCGTGCGGACGATCGTGACCGACTACACGCGCGAGGCCGGCGTCCGCCAGCTCGAGCGCGAGATCGGATCGCTCATCCGGCGCGCGGCGACGACCGTCGCGTCTGGCACGGCGACGCCGCCGGTCGTCATCGACGAAGCCGCCGTGCGCGAGGCGCTCGGACGGCCGAAGTTCGTCCATGAAGCCGCCGAACGTACGGCCGTGCCCGGTGTCGCCACCGGCCTGGCGGTCACCGGCGCGGGCGGCGACGTGCTGTTCGTCGAAGCGGCCACGGTTCCCGGCAAGGGCGGACTCGTCTTGACGGGTCAGCTCGGCGACGTGATGAAGGAGTCGGCGCGCATCGCGTTCACCTACGTGAAGAGCCACGCCACCGAGCTCGGCATCGACGAGCAGGCGTTCGCTGGACGCGACCTGCACGTGCACGTCCCGGCGGGCGCCATCCCGAAGGACGGTCCGAGCGCGGGCATCACGATGGCAACGGCCATCGCGTCGCTCTTCTCGCGGCGTCCGGTGAAGGGCACGCTCGGCATGACCGGCGAAGTGACGCTGCAGGGGCGCGTGCTGCCCATCGGCGGCCTGAAGCAGAAGGTGCTCGCCGCCGACGCCGCCGGCCTCACCGAGGTCATCGTCCCCGAGCGCAACGCGCCGGATCTGGACGACGTGCCGGCCGATGTGCGGTCGCGGCTGACGTTCCACGTCGTCAGCACGCTCGCCGAGGTGCTCGCGGTCTCGCTCGAACCCCTCTCCCTCGCACAGGCGGCCTGACCGGCCGTCTGCGCGAGGCGCGCGGGGATCAGTTCAGTCCGTCCGCATCCGGCGCGCGGTCCATCGTCCCATCGCGGTCGGCACCTGCCAGGCGGAGTCCAGGTGCCAGTAATCGCGAACGTAGCGGACGAAGCCGAGTGGACCGCGCCAGTCTTCGGTCCGGCCGCGCCGGCGTACGTAATCCGCCAACACCCCCGCGACGAATCCCGTCCGGCCGACCGTCTCGCGCGATCGCAGTTCGAAGCGCTCGCCGAGCGTCGGCCGATCTCGGGCGAGCTCGTCCAGCACGTCCGACGGCACTGGCAGGCGAAAGCGTGTCTTCGCGTACGTCAACGTCGTCCGAACGATCAATGACAAGCGACGCTGACGCGCGAGCGTGACGACGCGCGTCCAGTCGAACGACGGAGCGTTACGGACGAGCATGGTCGCATCGACGATCCATCGGATGGGCGCGATCTCGTTCGGCCGCGCGCCGTGCGCGAGCGCGTGCAGCAGGTGATCCTCCCGCGCGAGCGTGAGCGTCGGCGTGCCATTGACCGTCATCGGCACCGCGGCACGCCAAAGCCCGTCGTCGACGCCCGGCTGCCAGCACTCGTGCATGACGCGCGTGTGCAGATCCACGTGCCAGCCATCGGCGTGGACGAAGCCGGCTGACGCGATCCAGCGCGGCGGCCACTCGCTGCGTGGATCGGCGAGGCGCAGGCCCGCGGCACGCACGATGTCGAGCGCGGCGGACGCGGCGTCTTCCGGAATCAGGATGTCGCCGTCCGTCATCGGTCGCGTGGCCGCGGTCGGATAGTGCAGGAGCGCGAGCGGAATGCCCTTGAGGAGCAGTGTCGGAATGCCGGCGCGTGTGAACGCCGCCAGGAGATCGGACACGAACCCGAGCAGGAGCTGATTGCGATACCAGTGCTGGCGGCGCACGCCGCGCAGCCGGCCCATGAGCGGCGAGCCGCTGAAGCCGGCGGCGGCGAGGTTGTGGCAGACGAGCGGCAAGAGGCGCAGCGACGCGGCGTCGATGTCGTCGAACTCGACGCGCGCCCTCCAGTCTTCGAACGCGGCGCCAGCCTCGGCGCCCGGCAGCAGCGCCGCGTCGATGAGCCGCTCGTGCACCGGCGTCGGCCAGAACGTGTACGCAATCGGATGAGCGGACGTCGGCGCCCGGCGGCCTTCGGTCACGTGCGTGGGGCCGGGCGCGCCTCGGACGCGCGGCGACGATCGAGGGCGCCCTTGATGATGCGCAGGTAGTCCTGCCGTGCCGCTCCCGCCGCCCATCCACCGTTGGCCGCATGCACGCGCCGGTACAGCACGATCTCCGGCAGCACGTCGCCCGTCAGTCCGGCATCGACCGCGTGCAGGTACCAGTCGATGAATTCGCCGACGCGCCACGCGGTCGGAAACGGGCCGGCGCGCGCGAACGCCTCGCGCGCGATGAGCATGGTGCCGGCGCACCGCGATGCGACCGCCTGCCGGAGCACGGCGTTTTGGGTGAACGTCTCGGTCGTCGAATCGCCGTCATCGCGCACTTCACTCGCGAATCCGAACACCATGTCGCAGCGATGTTCGTCGAGGTACGCCATCTGACGTGCCATCTTGCCGTCCGCCCATCGGTCGTCAGCGTCGAGAAACGCGAGCCACCGGCCCGTCGCGGTTTCCACGCCGCGATTGCGCGCAGCGGCCACGCCCGCGTTTTGCTGCCGCAGATATGTCACGTCCGGCCACGCCGCGGCGATGGCTGGCGTCTCGTCGGTCGACCCATCGTCGACGACGATGATCTCGGTGTCCGGCCACTGCTGCGCGCGCACGCTCGCCACGGCGTCGGGCAGGTATCGCGACGTGTTGTACGTGGGAATGACGACGCTGACGCGCGCGGAACACATGGCCAGGGGGCGCCGTGATTGTACGCCACTTGTCCTATACTGGCGCCGGCCATCGTGGAGTTTCGCGGCATGGATCGTTCCGTTCGCTTTCGTCCGGCTACCGCGCGCGTCATTCATGAGATGTTCGACGACGAGGTCGTCATCGTCGATCTCGATACCGGACGGTATTTCTGCGTGCAGGAGGCCGGCGCGGACATCTGGCGGCTGATGCTCACGGGCCAGAGCGTGGCTGAAATGGCCGCGAGCCTTGCCGCGCGGTACGACGCGTCGGAAGACGCGCTCGCCGACGCCACCGCCCGGCTGTGCGACGAGCTTGTGCGCGAGCGCCTCGTCGCGGCCACGACCGACACGCCCGCCGCGCGCGATGCCGCGCCGCTCAACGCCGCGGACCCACGCCGGCCATTCACGCCGCCGGCGCTCCAGGTCTACACGGACATGCAGGATCTGCTGCTCCTCGATCCCATCCACGAGGTCGACGCGACGGGATGGCCCGTCGCCAAGGCTGACGATCCCGCCTGACGCCGTGCGCTGATCGGTCGCCGGGTCGTGTCGAACCTCGAGCTTCCCTCCTCCACGGACCTCCGCGCGTACTTCGCGGAGGCGATGGACGCGTTCTTCCGCGCGGCCGCGCGCACGCCGGTGGTCACGCGCGATCTCGCGGTCGCCGGCACCGCGGTGCGACTGCACGTCGCCGGCGCCGCGATGCTGCCGGCGGCTACGCGCGCGCTCTCCCATCTCGAAACGACGACGCCGCCCGATGGTCCACGACTCGACGTGTACGCGTGGGATGGTGCGTCGGCCGGCGTCGCGATGCCTCGCCCGACGTGGCCGATCGACGCCTATCGCGAACGCGGCGAGATTCAGACGATCGACGATGCCGGATTTCGCGCCGCGGCGACCGCGGCGGGACCGATCCTGGAATTGTGGGATCGCGAGACCCACCGCGCCATGGTCTGGGTGCGCGACGACGCCGCGCTTCGTTGGTACGATCGCAGCGCGCCGTGCCTGCGCATCTTCAGTTGGTGGCTGTCCGATCGCGGGCGGCAGATGGTCCACGGGGCCGCCGTCGGTATCGATGGCCGCGCCGTGCTCTTGGCGGGGCGCGGCGGCAGCGGCAAGTCGAATGCCGCGATGGGATCGCTCGGCGCGGGCCTCGACTATCTCGGCGACGACTACGCCGTCATCGAGCCCGGCGACGAGCCGACCGTCCACGGCCTGTACAACACCGGCAAGGTCCACGCGCGCGATCTGCCCCGTCTGCCCTTCCTCGATGGTCTCGTCGCGAACGCCAGCCGGTTCGACACGGACAAGGCGATGTTCTTCTTCGACGATCGATTTCGATCGCAGGTCCGTGCGAAGGCCGCACTCCGGGCCGTCGTACTGCCGGAGCTCGATCTGCGTCAGCCGACGCGGCTCCGACGCGCGTCGCCCGGCGCGGCGCTGCGTGCCTTGTCGATGACGACGATCGGTCAGCTTCCGCATGCGGGCGGTGAGGTCTTCCGACGGCTGGCAACGGTCGCGCGGCAGCGGCCGGCGTTCCATCTTCACGTCGGACACGACGCCGTCGTGCGCGTCCCGCTGCTGTTGCGAAGGCTGGCGGCGGGCGACATGGATGCGGGCGTCGATGACTGACGCGGGGGGCGATCGAGCGGCCTTCGCTCGCCGCCACACGGCGGACCGGGCGCGAGCGTGACGCCGCCGCGCGTGCTTCACGTCGTCCAGCAACTGTCGCGCGGCGGCGCGGCGCGGGCATTCGTTGCGGCCGCCGCCTGCCAGCAGCGCGCCGGCACGTTCACGCATCACATCCTGTCGCTGCTGGCGGACATCGAACCGGGCGCGCGGCGTCTCGCGGCTGACGCGGAGCTTCCCGTCACGGCCGGCGCAGGCGACGCGAATGTGGACGCGCTGATCGCGGCGGCCGACATCGTGCACGTGCACTACTGGAACACGCCGGAGCTCGTCGCGTTTCTCCAGCGGCTGACCTCGCCCGCACGCATCGTGCTCACGTGCCACGTGCCTGGCGACACGCCGCCGCACGTGCTGCACCGCGAGCTCGTCGCGTGGGCCGACGTCACGATCGCCGATGGACCGTACGGCTACGCGCTTCCGGTCTTCCGCGATCTCGACGAGCGCACGCGCGCCGAACGTACGGGGCTCGTCATCGACACGCCGGACTTCTCGCGGCTCGCGCACGTGACGCCGCGCCCGCACGCGGGCTTCACCGTCGGCTACATCGGGACGGTCGATCCCGTGAAGATGCATCCGGACTACGTGGCCATGAGCGCGGCCGTGGATGTGCCGGACGTCCGATTCATCGTCTGCGGCAACGGCGGCGGATTCGCGGGGCTGCGGAAAGACGCGGCGGCACGTGGCGTCCTCAATCGTTTCGAGCTCCGCGGCTACGTCGAGGACATCGCGTCCGTCCTCGCCGAACTGGACGTCTTCGGCTACCCCGTCACGCACTCGGCGATCGAGCTCGTGCTGCAGGAGGCGATGTTCGCGGGCGTGCCGCCGGTCGTGCTCGCGACCGACGGCGCCGCGCGCACGGTCGACCACGGACGGACGGGACTGGTCGTCGACAGCCCGGACGCCTACACGCGCGCAATCGAACGGCTGTATCACGACCCGGCCGAGCGCCGCCGGCTCGGCGCGAACGCTGCCGCACACGCGCGAGAGGCGTTCGGCGCCGCCCGGGCGGCCGAGGTGCTGACCGAGATCTACGAACGGATGACGGGTCGACCCAAGCGCGCACACGCATGGCCGTTTCCCGATCGCGCGTCGGCGGGATCAGATGAGGCGGTGCGATCGGCGGGCGCCTGGACGTTCGTCGACATGATCGGCGCGGGCGCGGCGGAGCCGTTCCTGGCAAGTCTGACGTCACGCGATTCCGGCGCGTTGCTCGACGCGGAGGCGGCCATCGCCGCGGCGCCGCCGGTCATCGCCGACGGCGCGTCGGGCGGCGTCATCCACTACCGTCGCTGCTATCCATCCGATCCGCACCTGCGGCTCTGGACCGGACTCGTGCTCGGCACCCAAGGCCGGCCCGCGCTCGCCATCGCCGAGCTCGACGCCGCACGCCGGCTCGGACTCGATCACTGGCGCGTGTCGTGGTACGTCGCGCAGCTCGCGCGCCGTGCCGGCGCCGTGCCGCTCGCACGACAGGCGCTCGATCGCGCCCTCGCGGCGGCGCCGGACTTTCAACCCGCCGTCGACGCGCGCGCCGCGCTCGCGGAGCAAGCGTGATGCTGGCGATCGACGCCTGGGTTCGGCCGCGCGACGGCCTGGCCGTGCTCGATCGGCTGTCACGGGGTCCGGCGGCCATCGCGTACCTGGGACTCAGCGTCACCGCTCAGCGTGACGGCTTCCGCCCTCGCCTGCATGCGGCCATCGAGCACATGACCGGACACGCGCATCGCGCCATCAACGCGGGCGTGGGCGGCGTGGGCTCGGTCTCGATGGCGTTTCTCATGGATCAGCTCGTCATCGCGCACAGGCCGTCGTTGTGCTTCATCGAATGCACGACCGGCGACATCGACGGCCGCACGCCAGTCGAGGATGCGCCGCGCGCGATCGAAGGCATCCTGCGCAAACTCGCCGCGATCGACTGCGCCGCCTGCATCCTGCATCTCTATCAACGCCAGCAATCACGGCGCGTCCCGCATCCGATCCTGGCCGGCTACGAACGCGTCGCCGACCACTACGGCGTGCCGTCGATCGACGTCGGACATCGGATCGAAGAGGACATCGCGGAGGGATGCGCCGACGCGGACGTCCTCTTCCGCGACGTCGTCCACACGACACCAGACGGCGCGGACGTCGTCGCGCGCCTCGTCATCGACGCTCTCACGTTCATTCGAACGCAAGCGAGACGCGCGGATGGGCGGCTCCTCGAGCAGGGTCGCTGCACGGACGGCGTGTTCGATCGCGGCCGCGGCGTCGACGTCCGTCCCGAGGACTGTGACTCGACGCCCGCGACCGGCCGTTTCCGGCTGACGTGTCCGTTCATTGATGTCGACGCGTCGAACGCCATCCGTTTCGACCGCGACGACCTCGCGCTCGCGGGCTTCTCGTTCCTCGCCGGTCCGACGACGGGCGTGGTGAGGGTGTCGACCGCGTCGGGCGACACGGACTATCAGACGTGGGACCGCTGGTGCGTCTATGATCGGCTGTCGACGGTCGTTTTTGCGGCCGCGATTCCGGAAGGGACGCCGGTCACGATCCGGCCGATCGCACCGTCGCACCTGCGGCTCGTGTCGTTTTTCTGCATTCCCCGATGATGACTTCGCCCCTTCGCGTCACCGTCGTCATGGCCGTCAAGAACGCGGCCGCGTACCTCGCCGAAGCTCTGGACAGCATCGCCGCGCAGACGCGCGCGCCCCACGAGGTCATTCTCGTCGACGGCGGATCCACCGACGACACACGCGCCATTGCCGCGCGCTATGCCGACGTCCGTGTGATTCAGGAGTCCGCGCACGGCTACGCCAGCGCGTGGAACGACGGCATCCGCGCCTCGACCGGCGACGCCATCGCGCTCCTCGACAGCGACGACCGCTGGGCGCCGGAGAAGCTGAAATGGCAGACTGATGCACTCGCGGCTGATCCGGACGCGGACTGCGTCATCGGTCACATCACGTTTTTCGCCGAGCCCGGGCGGCCGCTGCCGCCGAGCTTCCGTCCGGATCTCCTCGGCCGGCCGCACGTGGGCCGCATGCCCGGCGCGCTGCTCGCCCGCCGGCGGGTGTTCGACACGATCGGGTTGTTCGAGGCCGACTGGGAAGTGGCGAACGACGTCGACTGGTTCGCGCGGCTCAAGGACCACGGCGCGCGCGTCGTCATCCTGCCGCAGGTGCTGCTCGAAAAGCGCGTCCACGACCGCAACCTGTCGTATCTCTCCGCGCGAACGTCGATCATCAACACGGAGATCATCCGCGCGCTGCGACGATCGATCCATCGCCAACGACAGACGCCCGACGCGCGATCCTAATCCCGACGAATCGTCGACCGTGCGCGGCGATCGCGGCGATGCTGGTCCGCCGCGCGGGCGAGCGCGTCGAGCGCCATCTGCACTTCATCGACCCACTCGGCGCGCGCGAGGATCGTCGCCACGTCCAGATCGCGGCCGCTCAACGGCACCGTGCGCGAGGCGCCGTCGACGACGACAGCGGCCATCGTGCGGAGCGTCTCGGCGAGCGAGGCGTGCGCGTGCGTCGATCGCGGCGACGCGTTCAGCACGCCGACGGGCTTTTCGACGATCTCGATCCCGCTCACGAGCCAATCGAGCGCGTTTTTCAACGAGCCGGGGACGCCGTGCGCGTACTCGGGGCTGCAGATGAGCAGCGCGTCGGCGCGGTCGATGCTGGTCCGCAGCCGTCGCACGGCGGGAGTGGCCTTCGGTCCGTCGATGTCCGGGTTGAAGTGCGGCAGCGCGTCGAGGCCGGAGAACAGATCGACACGCATCGTGGCGGGCGCGAGCTCCGCGGCCGCGCGCAAGAGCACGGTGTTCGACGACTGCGCGCGGAGACTGCCCGAGATGGCGAGAATGCGAAGCGGCGTCACGATCGCTGTGCATCATGGCGCATGACGCGTCGCGCCGCCAACCCTTGGCGCCCACGGACGCGGGTTTGTCGATCGCCCCATCGTCGATACAATGCGCGACATCGTGCGCACCCGCATTCGCTGGCTGCTCATCGGCTGGATGTTCGCGATCAGTGCGATCGCCTATCTCGACCGCGTCAACATCTCGATCGCCGGCAAGACGATGGCCGGCGAGTACGGGTTCAGCGATATCGAGCTTGGGTGGGTCTTCAGCGCGTTCGTGCTCGGCTACGCGCTCTTCCAGCCGGTCGGCGGACGCCTCGCGGACCGTTTCGGCCCGCGGCGGATCGTCGCGCTCGGCACGATCTGGTGGAGCGTCTTCACGTCGCTCACCGCGCTCGTGCCCACGGGCGTGCCGGCGCTCCTCGCGACGGTCATCGGTGTTCGCTTTCTCCTTGGCGTCGGCGAAGCCGTCGTCTATCCGGCGAGCAATCGCCTGGTCGCGTCGTGGATCCCGTCGAAGGAGCGCGGGCTCGCCAACGGGATCATCTTCGCCGGCGTCGGTGCGGGCGCCGGGATCGCGCCGCCGCTCATCGCGTACGTCATGTCGCAGTACGGGTGGCGCTGGTCGTTCTGGACGAGCGCGATGCTCGGACTCGCGGCGGGCATCGTCTGGTACGTCATCGTCCGCGACACGCCGGCCGAACATCCGCGCGCGAACGACGCCGAACGCGCGTACATCGCCGCGGGCCTCCCGGAGCGATCGGCCGCCGATCCACACGCGCATCGTGCGCTGCCCTGGCGTGCGATCCTTCGCGACCGCAACGTCATCGCGATGACGATCAGCTATTTCACCTACGGCTACGCCGCGTACATCTTCTTCACGTGGTTCTTCATCTACTTGAACGACGTGCGCGGATTGAACCTCAAGACGAGCTCGTACTACGGGATGCTGCCGTTCATCGCCATGGCGATTGCCTCGCCGGTCGGTGGCATCGTGAGCGATCGGCTGGTCAAGGCGCGCGGGCAGCGGATCGGCCGGACGTGGATTGCCGCGGCCAGCATGCTCGCCGCGGCGGCGTTCATCGCGCTCGGCGTCGAGGTGCGCGATGCGCGGTTCGCCAGTCTGATCCTCGCCGGCGGCGCGGGTGCGTTATATCTCTCGCAGAGCGCGTTCTGGACGGTGACGTCCGACATCGGCGGCACGTCAGCCGGGTCCGTGTCGGGCGTCATGAACATGGGCAACCAAATCGGCGGGACGATCACGGCGTCGCTCAGTCCGCTCATCGCCGAACACTTCGGCTGGACGGCGTCCTTCCTCTCGGTGGCCGCGGTCTGCGTCGTCGGCGCCATCGCGTGGCTCGCCGTGGATCCGACGCAGCCGATTCGAACCACCCGCGTCGGCTCGTCTTAATTGGGCTTGCGGTTCCCTGGGCCTGAAGGCCCAGGGCTCCACAAAAGGGGCGTCGCGGAGCGCAACAGTTCCTCCTAGCTCCGTCCCCTGACGTCGTAGACGTACCTCGACACGAAATACGGCCCTACCTCACGATCGCTGTGGTGGATGAAGCCGAAGCGCTCGTAGATCGCACGCAGCTTCGGACGCGCGGCTTCGCTGTCGAGGCGCAGGCTCTCGAGACCGAGCTCGCGCGTGCGCTCGACGGCGGGGGCTTCGACTGGCCATCGCCGGCGCGATCGTCCTTGCGCTCGTCGCCTGCTACCTTCCCGCGCGACGCGCGATGGCCGTCGACCCCGTGGAGCTGCTGCGATCGGAATGACTTGTCGAGGTGCGCGTCACGCGCCTCGCAGGTCCGTCTCAGGCCGATGTGGCAAAAAGCGCAAAAGGCGACCTTGCAGATTCTGCAACCTTCTGTCGGCGCCCGTGAAAATCCGGCCTGATTTTCGAGCCCATCGTGGGCATCGCGATTGCGTAATGTCCTCGCGCACGACGATGCTATCGTCGTCGGTGCTCATCAGAGAGGTTGCGATCATGGCGAAGCACGAGGAGCGGCCGAGCGCGCGAATCGAGCGGAAGGTGGATGGACTCGAGCAGAGGGTGGAGGCGCTCGATCAGAAGGTGGAGGCCCTCGATCAGAAGGTGGAGGCCCTCGACCGGAAGGTCGATGCTCTCGACCGGAAGGTGGATGGGCTCGAGCAGAGGGTGGAGGCGCTCGATCGGAAGGTGGAAGCCATCGACCGGAAGGTCGATGCTCTCGACGCGAGAATAACTGCTGTCGAAACCAAGTTGAACGCCCGGATGGACGCGCTCGAGACACGGATGGATGTACTCGAGGCCCGGATGGACGCGTTCGAGAAGCGTCTCGATCGCCTCGAAATCGCGGTGGAGTCGATGCGCGACGACATCAAGCTGCTGGCCGAAGCCATGGCGACGATGCAGCAGACGATGGAGCGGCGATTCCAGGAGATGTGCGACTACATCCACGAGCTCGCGGCGCCACTGACGCTGATTGCGCAGCAGCACTCGGCCGTCATCCGCCATCACAACCTGGGCGTCGAACTGCGGTGAGCGCGCCGCCGTGCGGAGGGGCGTGCTGACCTGAGATCGATCACCCCAGCCTCGAGTCGAACGCGAACGGTCGAGCGCTGAGCACACGAACATGCCGGAAATCCGGATGGTTCGGATTCAGCAGGAAATTGCTGTCTCCGGCCATGACGACACTCGGCACGCGCAGCGCCGCCGACCGTCGGCTCTTCGCCCAGTCGTCGCCGAGAACCTGCAGCGACTGCGGCGCGGGAGACGACCGCCAGTCGTCGGGAAGTCTCTTCTCATCGAGCCGCGTGGCGATCGTCTCGTCGAACGTGCAGGGAATCAGCACGTAGGCGTTGAGAGCCGAGCTTCGCCCGAGGTGCACGAGCATTTCCAATGCGGCAAGGGCGGCGCTATCGGAGGTATAGACGATCGGCGTGCCGGGTGAATTCCAGCGTCCACCTTCCACCCGCGCGCCCTCTCCAGCGCCGCGCCAAAGCGCCCCTCAACATGCCACGACCAGAGGCCGTCCCGTCGTCCCCGACGCGCGCGCGCCGCCTACGCCATCCGTACGCGGGGAATGCGGTCGTCGACCGGCGGCAGCGGCGGGAACGCGGTCGCCGGTTCGGTCTGATACCAGTAGCCGACCGAGTAGAAGTTGTCCGCGCGATTGTTCGCGTGGCCGTGCTCCATCGTGTGCTTGAGGTAGCGCGCGAAGGTGACCGGATTGTCCCCGTGCCAGCGATAGCAGCAGTAGCGCCCGCCCACGCGCTCGGGATTGACGATGATCGGCGCGCCGTAGAAGCGATGCGCGAATGGCTCGGCACCATCGCGCCCACCAAAATTCCAGCTTCCGAGGAAGTAGTCTTCCGAACCCGTGCCGATGATCGCCGGCGTCCGCTCGTCGTCGACGAAGATCATCTCGTCGCCCTCGCCCCACCAGCCGTCGGCGTTCTGGAGGACGCCGAGCGTCACACCCATCAGATGCCCGCGACCGCGCGTCTCGAGATAGACGTGGTTCAGTCGCCCATCGGGATTCGTCCGCGCCGCGTCGCCCGTCGTCGGCACGCCCGGCGCCGACTGGCGATATTGCGCATGGAAGTACAACGCTTCGTCGGGAAGCGACGGCACGGTCAGGTAGTCGATGTTGGAGTAGAACGCTGAGATGTCCTGCCGGCCTTCGTTCGTGACGGTCAGTCGCGCGTGCTGGCGGAACGGCATGGCGAAATAGCAATTGAGCGACTTGCCGGGTGAACACGCGAGATAGGCGGACTCGTACGTCCGATACGAGCCAAGGTTCAGTCCGAAGAACGCGCCGATCGGCACCTCGACGCTGGGCCGATCGTGGCCATCCCAATACGCGCGCAGGACGATCTCGTAGAGGTGATTCGGGCTCGACGCCGCGATGGTGAACCAGATGTGGCTGATGATGCCCGGGCCGTCAGCGACGAACACGTCGTGCGACCCGCCCGCGGGAATGGACCAGCGGTCCGCGTTGCCGCCCATCGGATCGGTGCTCGACTGCTTGCGCGACGTGTACGACTGCGCACGCGCGTAGCCGGGCAGCACGGGCAGCTCGTCGCCACTCGAAGCCGCTTGCGGCACGGCAGCCGCCGATACGCCGACCGGCGCAAGCGCGCCAAGCCAGCCGACGGAGAACAGACGCCCAAGAAATCCACGGCGGTCGTGCGGCGCGACACTCATGCGAACCTCCTCCTGCTCCGATAGACGACGCGTGACGACCGGGTGCGGCCGCGCGCGTCACCGCTGCGCGGAGAGCATACGCCCCGAGACATCGAGGCTAGAATAGCGGCGGCCCGTCAGGGCGAGGGAGGATGGATTGACGCGGACCGTGGCGGTGGGTGTGGTGGTGCTGTGCCTGCTGGCGACGCCCGGCCGGGCCGCCGGGCAGGAGCCGGGCGAGTCTGCGCCGGCGGCTGCGTCGCCGGCGCAGACGCCCGCGCCGCCGGCGTCGACCGACGAACACGGGATGCCGACGGACGCGCCGACCCTTCACATCCGCGGGTTCACCGACATCGACTTCGCCCAGACGGATCACGACGAGGCGGTGCCGAACGGGTTCTCCGTCGGCCAGTTCGTCCTGCACCTCTCCTCGTCGCTGGGCCACAAGGTCAGCTTCTTCGGCGAGACGAGCTTCACGGCGCGGTCGAACACCTACACGGTCGAGGTCGAGCGCGTCATCCTCCGCTACGACTACAACGATCACTTCAAGATTTCCGTCGGGCGGTACCACACGCCCATCAATTACTGGAACACGACGTACCACCACGGCCTCTGGCTGCAGACGACCATCGATCGCCCAGACATGATCAAAGGCGGCGGCACGTTCCAGCCCGTGCACTTCGTCGGGCTGCTGGCCGAAGGGCTGCTCACGTCGCCGACGCTGGGACTCGGCTACAACGCGGGCGTCGGGAACGGACGCGGCGAGATCATCAGCCGCGCGGGCGATGCCGGAGATGCCAACACGAATCGCGCGTGGGTCGGCAAGCTGTACTCGCGTCCCGCCGCGCTGTACGGGCTCGAGCTCGGGACGGCCGTGTACCACGACCTGGTGCCGGTCGCGGACACGCCGGGATTCCCGGAGCTGATTGCGTCGGCCTACGTGGCGCTCACGCGCGAGACGCCGGAAGTGATCGCGGAGTTCAGTCACGTGCGTCATCACGATCAGACGTCGAATCTCGACTACAACAGCCACGCGTTCTACGTGCAGGTCGCCTCGCGCCTGCCCAACGCGCCGAAATGGAAACCATACGCGCGGTTCGAACGGCTGAAGGGGGATGCTGACGACCCGGTGTTCGGCGCGCTGGACAGCACGATTTCGACCGCCGGCGTGCGATACGAGCTGACGGACCTGGCCGCCCTCAAGGGCGAATACCGGCACACCAAGCGGATCGGCGAGCCGTACGTGAACGGGGTGTACGCCCAGGTGGCGTTCACCTTCGGAGACTGACGCTCATGACTCGCATCCTGCAGACGTGCCTGGCGGCGATCGCCGCGTGCCTGCTGAGCGCGGCGACGGTGCCCGTGGTCCACGCGGCAGCCGAGGCTCAGTCCGCCGCCGCTTCGTTGGATCTCGCCATCGTCGTCAATCCGGCCACGCCGATCGACAAGCTGACATTCGCGGAGCTCCGCGAAGTGTTCCTGGGCAACCGCCAGTACTGGTCGCCCGACATGCCGGTGGTCCTGCTGATTCGCGCGCCGACGTCGGCCGAGCGCGATGCGGTGCTGAACATCATCTACCGGATGAAGGAACCACAGTTCAAGCAGTACTGGATTGCCAAGATCTTCCGTGCGGACCTGAGCTCGCCGCCGAAAATCGTCTATTCGAACGACGCGGCGAACGCCATCGTGCAGAACGTGCCCGGCGCCATCGCGTTCATTCCGGCCCGCGACGTGCGGCCGGGCTTGAAGGTCCTTCGCATCGACGGCCGGCTGCCCGGCGATCCCGGCTATCCCCTGCACCTGACATCGAGAAAATGACGATCGGCCGACGGCTGGCGCTGGCCTTCTCGACGATCCTCGTGCTGTTGGCCGTCAACCAGGCCATTCAGATCTGGAGCGCCAGCCTTCGAACGGCGTCGGTCGCCACGCTCAACCGCGCGCTGCAACGCCAGATCGTGCTCGCCGACGTCAAGCAGCGCGTGGGCGATCTCTACAAACAGATGTCCCTGCTGGCGCAGGTGGAGACCGCGCCGGGCCAGGCGACGCCGGACATCGACTCCCCGGCGCCCGCCATCGATCGCGCCGCCGCGGACATCGCACGGCTCGTGACGTTGACCGATCCGGCCGATCTGGCGCCCGTCGTGGAACTGCAGAAGGCCTATGCGCAGCTCGGCGAAGACTGGAAGCGGTCCTACGACTACATGGGCAGCGAGCAGGCGTTCGCGGTCGCGTTCCAGATCAAGGCCGATCCCCTGGGCCGCCGCGTGCTCCTGCAACTGGTGCCCGAGCTGCAAACACAGGTCACCGAGCGCGCGGTCCAGGCGCAGGCGCGCTTTGCCGCGGTGACCCGGCTCACGACGCGCGTGGGGTTGTCGATCTTCGTTCTGTCGATGATCGTCTCGATCGCGGTGGCCTACCGCCTCGCGCGCCATCTGCGCACGAGGTTGGCCGATCTCGCCCACGGGGCATCAGCTATCGCCGCGATGGATCTGAGCTATCGCATTCCCGTGACGTCACGAGACGACGAGCTCGCGGCGGTGGCCGGAACGTTCAACGAGATGGCCGAGAGTCTGGCCGCGGCCCAGGCGCATCTGGCCGCGCGCAACGAGGAGATCCTGCAGCAACAGAAAGTCGCCCAGGGACTCCTGCTCAACATCCTGCCCGAGCAGGTCGCCGCCGAGCTGGCCGCAAGAGGAGAAGTCGCACCGCGCTACTTCGAGGACGTGACGATCCTGTTCACCGACTTCGTCGGCTTCACGCTCGCGACCGAGAAGCTCGCGGCCGAGGAGGTGGTCACCGTCCTGCACGGCTTCTTCAAGGCGTTCGACGAGATCATCGCGCGCTACGGCCTGGAGAAGATGAAGACCATCGGCGACAGCTATTTCTGCGTCGGCGGCCTTCCGGTGCGCACGCCCTCGCACCCCGTCGATGCCACGCTCGCCGCGTTCGAGATGATTCGCGAGGTGGAATCACGCGCGCTGCCGGACGGCTCGCGCTGGCAGGTCCGGATCGGCCTCCACACCGGACCGGTGGTCGCCGGCGTCGTCGGCAGCCGGAAATTCGCGTTCGACGTGTGGGGAGACACCGTCAATCTCGGCTCGCGGATGGAAAGCGGCGGGTCGCCCAATCGCATCAACGTCTCGGCGGCCGTGCACCAGCGCATCAAGGATTTCTTCGTGATGGAGAATCGCGGACGGATCCTGACGAAGGAGAAAAAGGCCCTCGAAATGTATTCGGTCGTCGGCGTCCTGCCGATGCTCGCCGGTGGCGGCGAGGCCCCGCCGCCCGCCTTCGCCCGGCGGTACCGTACATACTTCGACAAGGACCTGGCGGCGTTCCCCGCGTGTCTGCTGACCGACGGCGCCGTGTCGCCGCTCCCGGAGGCGGCTGACGTTACGCCCGCCGATGTGGAGTCGGGCGCCTGACATCACAGCGGAAGGCGCGGCAGCGGCAGGTCACGGGAAGCGCGCGTGACCTACTCTCCGCCGATCGTCCTTCCCAAGAATGACAGGGCGTGATCGAGATTCTCGCCGCGATAGAACACGTCGCCGCCGTGCGCGGCGCCGTGGACGATGACGAGATCGACGGGCAGGCCGAGCGCCTCGTACGCGCCGTCGAGCTCGAGCGCCTGATTGACCGGCATCTGCGGATCGCGATCGCCATGGAAGAGCAGCAGGGGCGGATCCGACGCGTCGACGTGCGTGACGACGCTGGCCTGCTTCGCCAGGTCGGGGACGTCGGTGGGCAGCGCGCCGAGCAGCAGCTTCAACGCCGGCTCGCGCACGCTGAGCCCGTGCGGCGTCGACTGATCGAGGATCGTCGTCAAATCCGACGCGCCGTAGTAGTCGACGATGGCGTCGACTTTCGACGAGGCATTGCGAGCGTCGCCCTCTGTCCCTTCAAGTGACGCGTCGCCGTTCGTCACGCCGACGAGCGCCGCCAGATGACCGCCAGCCGAGTCGCCGGCAATCGCAATCCGATCGGCACGATAGCCGTAGTCCGCCGCGTGCGCGCGCAGGAACCGGATGGCGGCCTTGATGTCGTAGACCATCCCCGGAAAGCGTGCTTCGGTCGACAGGCGGTAATCCACGGCCGCGGTCGCGATGCCGTGCTCGACGAACTCGAGCCGCGCGTCGCTCTTCGATCCCTCGCGCCACGCGCCGCCGTGGATCCACACGAGGAGCGGCGGATGCTCGACGCCGGCCGGCATGTAGAGATCGAGCGCGAGCGCGCGGCCGTTGACGGTCGCGTAGGTGACGTCCTTGATGGTCCGGGGAGCTTGCGGCGCAGGCGCGGCAACGAGCGACACGGCGGCCATCGTGAGCGCCACACAGGCCGGCGCGAGCACCCGCACACCATCGAACCTCATCATCCGCAGTCCTCCCCGCGCGCTCGACGAGCATCGCCGGCCGCGCAGGGAGAGCATACGCCTTCAATCGGCGCGGAAGGTCGAGCGCAAGGCGCGGCCGGTCTGTTGACGACACGGCGCCACGGGTGGGATAATCCCACCATGGTGGTCACGCTGGATGCCAAACGTCGATTGACGGTGCCGACCACGCTCGCGCCGGCCAAACCGGGCGACTACTTCGAGGCGCGCTTCGACGCCGATGAGGACGCCATCGTCTTCCGTCGCCTCGGCGGACGCGAAGGCTGGCTCGCCGTGATGAAAGCGTGCCCGGTCGATCCGGAGGACGTGCCGGCGCGGCGGCGCGAGCGGCCGAAGCGGCGGAAGCTGTGAGCTGGCTGCTCGATACGGACGTCATCTGCCAGCCAGCCAAGAAGAAGGGCGACCCGAAAGTCGTCGCCTGGCTCGAGGCGGAGCAGGATCGCTGCTACACCAGTGCGGTCGTCATCGCGCAACTCGCCTACTGGGTGCGAACGAAGGATGGCCGGCAGCGGCAGGAGCTCCAGGCGTGGCTCACACGCCTGGTGGACGCCCTCCAGGGGCGCATCCACGGATTCAACGTCTCAGTTGCGCACGTGTGGGCCGAGCAGGAGCGGCTGCTCGAAAAGGCCGGCCAGCGCATGCCGGTCGAAGACAGCTACATTGCCGCGACGGCGCGCCGGCACGGACTCACGATCGCGACCGGGAACGATCGCGATTTCAAGCGACCCGGGCTGAAGGTGTTCAATCCCTTCAAGGAACTGCCGGAGGCCTGACGCGCCGAAGCGTCACCGCGCGGCGGTCGCACTAGCCCGGGCTGTCAGCCAGCCGTTGTCGCCGAGCCAGTCTTTCATCCGCTCCGGCCAGCCCTTGAGCGTCGCGAGCTTCGATCGGTTGCCCATGTTGAACGCGTGGCCGCCCTTGGCGAAGATGTGCGCTTCGACGGACACGCCCGCCGCGCGATACTCCTGCAGAATCTTCATCACCGGCGCCGAGCAGCACGTGTCGTCGTCGGCGACGACGAGGAAGGCGGGCGGGACCGTGGGCGCGAGCGTATCGGGAATGCCGGCGGGCCCCGGATAGATCATCACGAGGAAGCTCGGCCGACTGTCGACGCGATCGATGGCGTCCTGCGCCCATGGCGGCGTC
>CALFMR010000383.1 GCA_937880585.1 uncultured Acidobacteriota bacterium | reverse complement strand
GCGGCAGCGACGGGACGCCCTCGACGAGCCCCCGCTTGGGAACGTCTCACGCGCCCTTCTGAGCATCGGACAGCCCAATGACGAACTCGGCGACGCGATGATCGAGCAGCGGCACGCGGACCTCGAGCGCCGAGTGCATGCTCATTTGATCCGTATCGCGCAACAGCACGTCGTGCATGTAGGTCGTCGCGTCGACGTACGAGACGAGCGACATCAGATCCAGCCCGTCGATCTGCTCGGCGTGGCGCAGCGAGTTGAGCTCGGCGTCTGCGTCGAACGACGAGTCGGTATCGCCGAGGAGGTCGCGGCGTTCAGCTGGCGAGAACATCTGCCGGAGGATGCGGGCGCCGGCGACGACCGATCCGTCGGTCTCGAGCAGCGCGGCGGCCTTGCGCGCCGTCGGCGAGCCGCGCCCCGCGAGCGCGACCGTTCGTCCGACAAGACGCTTCACGGCGCGCGGCGATCGCCCCCACGTGCCCGCGGCCCGCGCGAGGCGGGCCAGATGTCGAAAGTACGGATAGCCGCCGAAGAGCTCGTCGCCGCCGACACCCGACAGCGCGACTCTGAGACCGGCGGCGCGCACGGCGTGCGAGACGAGAAACGAGTTCACCGCGTCACCACTGGGATGATCCAGCGCGGCGACCGCCGCGGCGATCTGCTCGGGCACTCGCGCGAGGGCGATCGGGATCTCCGTGTGCTCGGCACCGAGCGACTGAGCGATGGCGAGGGCATTCGGACCTTCGTCGAACGACGTGCCGGGAAAACTGACCGTGAACGTCCTCGGCACGATCCCGGCTTCTCGGACGAGCGCGACGATGGCGCTCGAGTCGATGCCGCCCGACAGAAACGCACCGACCGGGACGTCGCTCGTGAGATGAAGGGCGACGCTCTCGCGCAGTCGCCGACCAAGCTCGACTCGCGCTTCGTCAGGCGGCAGCGAGGCGGCAGACGTTTCCCGGTTCGCGAGGAGGTCCCAGTAGCGACGCGTCTCGATCGGGCGTCCGGGCTTCGCGATTCCGACGTGGCCGGCCGGAAGCATCCGAACGCCGGCAATGAGCGTTTGCGGCGACGGCACGGTTTGATATTCAAGAAACGCGTCCAACGTTCCGGTGTCGAGATGTCGCGGCACCAGACTGGAGGCAAGGAGCGCCCGCACTTCCGACGAGACGAGGATGCGTTCGGGTCGTTCGTAGACGTACAGAGGCTTGATCCCGAAATGGTCGCGGGCCACGACCAGCTGTTCTTCGTCGCCATCCCAAATCGCGAACGCGAACATGCCACGGAGGCGATCGACGACAGCGGGTCCCCAGACCTCGTAGCCCTGCAGGAGCACTTCGGTATCCGAGTCCGACTCGAACGTGCGGCCGCTGCGTTCGAGCTCCCGTCGGAGCGCACGATAGTTGTAGATCTCGCCGTTGTAACTCAGCGCCACGCGCCGCCGCGGGCTCACCATCGGCTGTGCGCCACGCTCGGACAAATCGATGATGGCGAGACGCCGGTGGCCGAGCAAAGCGAGAGGGCCACCCGTGACAGACGGCGCTTGGACGACGCCGGCCCCATCGGGTCCTCGATGCGCGAGCGCCGTCGTCATGCGCTCGACGACGTCATGCGCATCGTCGGCCGCCATCGACCGACCATCCCACTGCACGAGTCCGGCGACGCCGCACATACGCGTCAGGCTTCCCCGCCAGCCGACGCGGCGATGGCCGCTCGGCTGACCGAACCTCGCGCGGATGCGAGCCGGTCGTATAGGTCCGTCAACTGTCTCGCGACGGCATCCCAGCGAAAGCGCGCGGCGAACACGCGCGCGGCGGCGCCGCGGCGCCGCCGGTCGTCCGCGTCGGTCATCGCGGTCGTCAGCGCACCCGCCATTGACGCCGGCGTGCGTTCCGCGAGCCACCCTGCATCAGCGGTTGCGATCTCACCGGCCAGGTCGACGCCCGGCGTCACGACGGCCGGGACGCCGGCGGCAAGGCCTTCGACGACGGCGAGGCCGAAGTTTTCCTGCTGGGATGCGAGCGCCACGAGGCTGGCCGCTCGAAGCGCGTGCAGGCGCGCCGTTCCGTCGATCCATCCAGGAAAGCTGATGCGCGCGGCCGCTCGACCCGCGGCGGCCATGGCGCGGAGGCGCGCCGTGTAGGCGGGCGTACCGATGCCGGCGATGACGAGTCGCCAGCGATCGCAGGCGCTCGGCAATTGATGAAAGGCGTCGATGACGACATCGATGCCCTTCTTCGGATCGAGTCGAGACAACATCAGAACGACGGGCGGATCTGCCGGCTCGGACCCGACGTCGAAGCACGCCTCGTCGACGCCCAACGGAATCACTCCACCGGCGGGCAGCCATGGCAGGGCGGCCTCGGCTGACCGGCGTTCGGCCTCGCTCGTGTAGTGCATGAACGCCGCGGCCCGGAGATCGGCGGCAAGCCCCATCGCGAAGAGCGCACGCTTCCGACGCTGATGGCGCGCAAGGCTCCACGCGTCGAGCGTGCCGAGCGGCCGCACGATGCATGGGACGCCCGCGCGACGGGCGGCATGACACGCGGCCCACGACGCATGGGAAAACACCGCGTGCACGTGGACGACGTCGAAGTCGGTGACGTGCCGCGCGAGCCACGCCGAAAGGCCGCGAGACCACTTGAATGCCTCGCCGCCGACACGGCGGAATGCGATAACCGGCACGTCCTGAAAGGACGCCGGTACGCCGTTCGGCAATGGCAGCCGTGTCGGCCCATCGGCATCTGTGGCAACGATGAGCGCCTCCACCCCGGCGCGTCGAAGCGCGCGCGACATGCCGAGCGCGGCTGTACTCGGGCCGCCGTACCGCGCGGCGAGCGCGGGAACGACGTGCAGGACACGCCTCACTCAGGCACCGGGCGACGCCAGCGACGCCGGGTGAGAGACGCTCGCCGGCATGGCGCGGTCCAGAAGCGCGAGCAGCCGAGCGGCGAACGCGGTCTCGGTGAACTCACGTTGGACGCGCGTGCGCCCTCGCGCGCCCATCGCGCCGCGAAGGTCGGCATCGCCGAGCAATCGACTGATCCGATCAGCAAGCGCCGACGTGTCCATCTGATCGACGAGGAATCCCGTGACGTCGTTCGTGACGATCTCGCCCGCCGCGTCGTGCGTGGAGCCGATGCACGGCAGACCATGCGACATGGCCTCGAGGTACGCCAGGCCGAATCCCTCGCCGCGGCTCGGCATGGCGAAGACCGCAGCCTGGTCGTACAGCGCGTCGCGGACGGCCGCGTCAACGAATCCGGTGAACGCGACTGCGTCCCCCACGCCGAGCGTTCTCGCCTTCGTGCGAAGCCGCGGGGCGTCGTCGCCATCGCCGACGACGATGAGCTGGGCAGCCGGCACGCGGCGCAGGACGGTCGGCCAGGCCTCGAGCAGCGCATCGTGTCCCTTGTAGCGCTCGCCGGCATCCATCCGCGCGACGATGATCGCGGCGTGCGGACCGACGGCGACCGGCAGCGTTGTCGTGAGGCCGTGCGCGTGCTCATCGTCTGGTAGCGCCAGCGGACACGCGTCGATCGGACCGATGCTCGGATGGAGCGCGCGTACGCGAGCAGCCGTGTGTTCGGAGTTGGCAAGGCGCAACGCGGCACCCGCGAGCACGGCGTGCTGGGCGATCGGCAAAGGCCGCCAGACCTCGATGCCATGAATGAACACGGCGTACGGCCGTCGGAGACCGGGCGGCACGAAGCGCTGCACCTGCGCGACCGCCAGGTGGCTATAGACGATCCACGACGAGCGGCCGATCGCCTGTTCGAGGGCGAGACGCGTGCCGAACTTCATGCGATCGAGCGTCGTGGACTCGAGTGACAGCGATGCGTCATCTTCGCTGACGAGCGGAACGAGCGTGGCGGCATCCCCCCAACGCGACCGCAGCGCGCGCCACAACAGCCGCGACACCACTGCCACACCACCACCCTGCGCGCCGAGCGTGATGGCCGCAAGCGCCGGGCCCACTACCGAACCTCGCTTTGGTGGATCGCGGCCTCGGGCGTCGAGGCGTTCACCGAGTCGTCGCCATGCGTCCAGCGTTTGTACGCGGCCACGCGGTTCACCATGAACGCCATGACCCAGGAGGCCGCGGCCGCGGCGGTCATCTCGCTCAGCGAACCACCGACTTGCAGGAGACACAAACCGGGCAGGTACCACACGAGGAAGGCTGTGCCGTCGCCCTGACGGAGTCGAAGCGCGGACCAGCGGTCGACCCACACGATGACGCCGCCCAGGACGAAAAACAGGACGACGACGCCGTCACGTCCGAAGTTGACGTAGGCCTCCATGACCTGGCCGATGCCGACGCTCGTGCCTTCAGCGAAGCGGATGCCCGTGTAGGTCGTGACGAGATCGCCGCTGCCGCCGACGACCGGCTTGTTCGGCCAGATCGCGCGCGGCACGAGCGCGGCGAGTGCCTGAACGAAGGTCGCGCCTCGCGCCAGTTCGTGCGGACGGCTCGCGAGGTAGGCGACGGCCGCGCCGACGAGCGCGTCCTGATTGAGGCGTTCTTCGACCCGCATCAGGTGGTCGGTCCGATGGAAGTCGAAGAACTCCGGATCGAGAAAGGTCGTCTCGACGCTCGCGATCCGGTCCGCGAGCGCCGCCCCGCTCCAGACGACCTCGCGGATGTCGCGGCGGTCACGCATGTAGGTCACGTAGACCGACAGCCCCAGATATCCCAACAGCACGGTCGCCACCGCCACGCGCCATCGCGGACGATAGAAGGCGGCGACGAAGGTGAACGTCATGAGCGTGAAGCCCAGGCCGTACCCGAGGAATCCCTGGCCCACGATCGTCACGAGCGGCCAGATACACGACGCGAGCAGCCAGAACCAGAAGCGGCCGCGCTGACCTCTCACCCAGGCATTCCAGCAACAGAGGCTCACGGCGACGACGACGAGCAACGAGCCGGTCGAGACGAAGGCCGTCAGACTCGCGACGCGGCCCGCGAGCGGCATCACGCACACGAACAGCAGTCCGCCAGCCAGGAAATAGAGCCGCACGAGCCGGTCGTCGACGGGCGCGGGCGCCAGGGTTTTCGCCTCGCCGAGCTGGCCGCGCCGGGCGAATTGCGCGACGACCTCGGCCCCGGCGGCGAGCGCGAGAATCGCGATGCCCGACTGGCGCAGGCCTTCAGCGGTCAGCCAGCCGTTGTAGCCCATGTGCCACGGCAGCAGATACAGGACGGCGCAAAACCAGTGCAAGGCGCCGAAGCCGAGCACGTAGGCGAAGAGCAGGCCGGTCCCGGCGCCGTCGCGCCAGTGGCGCACGAGGAGAAACACCGCGACAATCGCCCAGACAACGACCCAGAACGCCAGATCCGCGTCGCTGGTCATGCGCGGTCTCCGGCCGCCCCGTCACGGAGTGCGACCGCCATCGATTCGAAGTCGGCGGCGACCGTCGACCACGAGCGCGGCCACCCGTCGCGGTAGACGCGTGCGGCCATGGCGGCGAGCGACGCCCGCTCGCGATCGCACCAGTTCAGCACGTCGACCATCCCCTGCACGTCTCCGGATTCGACGAGCCAGCCGTTGTCGCCATGGCGTATGACATCGGGCGCGGCACTGTGCGTCGTGGCGAGCGCTGGCAATCCGGCGGCCTGTGCCTGCGCGAGCACCATGCCGTAGCCGTCTTCAATCGTGGGAAACAGAAACACGTCCGCCTCGGCGTACAGCGCAGACAGCCGCTGCTGCGGCACGTGACCCATGACCCGAACACCGCGCGACCGAAGCTGAGCCGCCAGCGCCGCGGCTTCGGGCAGCACGGCGCCGACCCATGTGAATTGCACGCGCGTCGCATCGACCTCGCTGACCAGGCGAGCGACGTGCCGCACGCCCTTACGGAACGAGACGGCGCCGCACAGGAGCACGCGCAGCGGCTCACGAGCAAGGATACGCCGCGCGCGGCCGGCTGCAGCGTCTGGCCCCGGTCGAAACGCCGACGCGTCAGCTCCGAGCGGCAAGACCATCAGTCGGTCGTCGCTCGTGCCCTCGTCGATGAACGTCTGCCGGGCGAACGTCGAGAGCACCAGAATCCGCTCGGCCTGCGCGTACTCGCGCATCTCACGGGCGACCATCCACGGGCTCGGCCGATCGATCGCGACGCCCGCCTGCCGCGCTTCGTCCGCGAGCAGTCGTGCCTGGACGGCGATATGGCTCGATCCACGCATGAGCACCGTGTGGCCGACGACGCGCTTCGAGAGCAGGATTTCCTCGGACGCGCCGCTCCAGCAGTGCACGATATCCCATCGGCGCTGGCGCAGCACCCGCTCCGCCCAGCGTCCAAACATGCGGTGCAGTCGGCGTTCGGCCGACAGCCGGCGGGCGACTGACGGTAGTCGGCCGGCCAGCCGCGTGACCGCGCCGTGTGCGACGAAACTCTTCACCGACGACGCCGGTACGCCGAACCGCGTGACGGCCCAGCGTGGATAGTTCGTGAGCAGCGTCACGTCATGTCCGCGGGCGATGAGCTCGCGCGCCAGATCGAACGCGTGAAACCGGCCGTGCGCGACGATGGCAATCTGCAGGGATCTCGGGGGGCGGCCGCCGGCCATTACACTCGCCCTCTCTTCGCGGTCTCGAGAATGACCGTGAGCCGGTCGCGATAGGTGTGGCCGCCGCGCGTGATTCGCGCATGCGCGGCGTCAGCCAGTTGGCGTCGCCGCTCCGGTGCGGAGAGCAGGGCGCGCGCTTCACGCACCATCGCTTCCGGCGAATCGAAGTACGCGGCGGCGTCGCCGTCCGGCCCGAAAATGGCACGATGCTCGGTGGTGTCTTCGACGAGCGGACAGCCGCCGATCGCCGGCACCTCGAACGAGCGCATGGCGTGGCCATCACGATTGGCGCGGCGGACGAGACATAGACACAGCCGCGCGGCGCTAACCGCGTGCCGAATGCCTTCGGCGTCGAGGAACCCGCGCGCCGACGCGCGCGTCGCCGGATCGCGATCCCAGTAGCCGCCATAGAGCGCCACGCGCAGGCCGTCGGCGATGAGGGGCCGTAGGGTCGCGACGCGCTCGCGATCGGCGCCTCCGGCGAACATCACGTCTGCCTCGTACCGCAGGCGGTCGTCGTTCGTGAGTGTCGACGGCGGACGATGGATGTCCGGATCGTAGCCAAACGGCAGATACGACACATCGGACGCACCGATCGTCCTGAGATCGCCGAGATTCGATTGGCGAGGCGTGAACACGTCGTCGTAGGCTCGGAGCGCGGAGAAGAACCACGGCGCGCGATGCGCGGGATTCCACGGGTCGTCGGTCAGATAGTTGACCAGTCGCACGCCAGTGGCGGCGATCGTACGCAAGCCGTCAACGGTGACCGGTGCGAGGCCGGTTGCGAGCAGGACGTCCGGCGCGGCATTGTGCGCCGCGTCGACGACCGCGCGCGTGAACGCCTCGAGGCGCGCCGGACGATGTCCCCGCAACCACCAGTTCGCGCGACGCCGCCAGGCCGATCCGTCGTACGCCGCACTGGCATCGACGATCGTCGCGTCGACGCCGAGCGAGGCGGCGGCGCGCATCAGGTGGCCACCAAGGTGCGTCTCGCCGGGATGACCGACGATGAGGACGCGCGCGCTCATCGCAACGTCGGCGCGGGTGCGACCACGCGCCGGTACGCGTGCGCGATGCCTTCCGCCGCGCGCATCAAGCTGTAATCGGCGGCGCGCCGACGAGACGCCTCGCGCACGTCGGCCCTCCCCACGAGCGGCCAGACTCGACTGAGTGCAGCGGCCAGGCTCTCCACGGACTCCGCCGCGAAGACGGCTCCCGTCGATCCATCCGTCACGAGGTCAGGCGCGCAGCCCACGCGATCCGAGACGACGACCGGAAGACCGTGCAGGAGCGCTTCGTTCGTGACGAGCCCCCACGTCTCCGACGCGCGGCTCGGCAGCACGAGCAGGTCCGCGGCGTGATAGAACCGGCTGCGCTCGCGCTGATTGCGAAAGCAGAGCGGCTTCACCGTGACGCCCGCTCGAGCGCCGTCCTCGATCATGCGGGCGCGGAGCTCTCCCTCGCCGAGGAGCGCGACGACGACGCGCGCGCGCACGTCCTCCGGCAGACGCGCCACGGCTGGGATCAGCAAGTCGATGCCCTTTCGCGCGCTGAGCTTGCCGGAATACAGGAGTACGACGGCGGTGTCCGGAACGCTCATCTCGTCGCGCCCGGCGCGGCGAAGGCCTTCACGCACATCCTCGCTCGCGGCGAACGTCGACTCGTCGATGCAGTACGGCGAGAAGAACAACCGATCGCGTCCGACGCCGTGGCGATCGAAATGCGCGCGCGAATGCTCGCCGATGTAGAGGCATGCCGCGCACCGTCGATACGCGAGCCGCAGCGCCGCATCGCGCGCGACGGCGACGGGCCACGCGCGTTTCACCGCGACGTCGGTCGTCTCGCCACGAAAGAGCACGGGGCGCCCGAGCGCCCGCGCCTCGCGCCACGCCACGCGGTGAAATCGCGGGCTGTAACCGACGACCATCGTTGCGCGCGGATTCACGGACCGCAGCGCCTCGCGAAGGCCGTCGGTCGCGAGCGTGTGCAGGTCGGGAGCAGTTCCCGGCGCACTGCGTGTCAGAAAGATCGACGTGTAGCCGGATAGCAGGTCCGTGTCCCACGCGAACGTCGCGCCGAACTCAGCATCGCGGTACCCCGCGACGCTGAAATCGGATCCGTAAATCGCAGTGACGGGAATGCCGAACTGTTGCTGCACCGCGCGGTAGACGGGCGCGTGATATTGAACCGGATGCGTTTCGACGACGGCGAGCATCACTGGACGCCGTGGAGCGCCATGTCGAGGACCGGCGCGAACATCTCGTCGTAACACCAGGCATCGGCGATGCGCTGCCGGCCCCGTTCGCCCATGGCGCGCGTCTCGGCACCGTGCGCCGCGAACCACGCGAACGCCTCGACGAGGCTCTCGACCGAATGCGCATGACACGCACGCGCATAGCCCGGATCGACATAGAACGCCCGCCAGTCGGGCCGATCGGTGACGAGCACCGCGAGGCCACACGCGAGATAGTCGAATGGCTTGTTCGACGCACCGGTCATGTGCTCTTCGTTGACGTCCCCGCCCTCCTCGGGCAGCAGCGACAGGCCGACGTCAAATGTCGCGCAGTCGCGCATCAGGTCCGCGCGCGTTGGCGTCGTGCCTGCCACGCGCACGCGCTCGGCCGCGCCCACGCGCGCGGCGATGTCGAGCAGCACCCGACCGTAGCCAGGCGCGCCGGCCGTTTCGTATCCAACGATGGTGAGATCGACGGCCGGTACGCGGCCCACGGCTTCGATCATTTCTTCCGGCAGACGTGCGGGCACGATCGATCCCTGATAGAGCACGTGGAGTACGGACGAAACCGGTTCGGCGCGTCGCGGCACGACCTCATCGCGACGTGGACAATTCCACACCACGGCGACTCGACTGGCGCCGGTGTCGCGTGCGAAAGTCTCCGCGCGCGCAGCGTTCGGGATGACAGAAACGACGGCGCGTCGCGCCAGCGCCCGCCGCGCGGCGAGGATCCGCCGGAAGAACCACGTGGGCTGCGCATAGGACGGCGCATCGTGCTCGTGATAAATGACGCGTCGCCTGAGCAACCGTGCCGCAAGCACGCCGGCGGGGGCACCGAGCGGGTCCGACACGTATACGCACGTCGGCGCCCAACGCCACGCCCACCAGCACGTCCACACGAGGAACCGCACATAGTGCAGCTTCTGCCGCCATCCAGGTCGCGCGGCGCGCATGACGCGGACGCGGACGTGAGGCCGCTCGGTGAAGCGAAGGCGATCCTGCGCACTGACCACGGCGAGCAGGACCACGTCACAACCGGCGTCGACAAATAGGCCGGCGCTGTGCTCGATTGGCGGATAGCCCGCCGGATTCGTGTACTGCACATACAGAACGCGCGGCCGGCGCGGCGGCGTCGTGCCCATCACGAGGCGACCGCAGCGTGCCGGCGCGCGGCAATCGCGGCGTCGTACACGGCCCGCGTCTCACGTGCGACGTCGGCCATCGATCGCGGCGGCCTGACGTTCACGCGCCAGCGTTCGGTCGCGCCTTCGTCGGCCGCCGCATGGGTCAGCGCGCGCGACCACGCATCGACCGATCCGAACGGATCGACGAGCCAACCGTCGACGTCAGCTCGGACGAGGTCGCGGATCCCGCCGAGTGCGGATCCGATCACCGGCAGACCCGCGCGGAACGCCTCGAGCACGACGAGCGGCCCGGTCTCCATTCCCTGCGACGGCACGACGACGGCGTGATAGTCGGCGAGCCGCGCGTGGACGCCGTCGGCGGGCAGCGCCGGCAGGACACGGATGCGCGTGTCACCTTCGGCGAGCGCCTCGATGGCCGATCGCCGGCCACTCGCCGCCGCGTCCTGCACGACGCCGAAGATGTCGAGCGTGAGCGGTGCGTCGGCAATCGCGCGAACGGCTTCGACTAGTAGCGTCGTGCCTTTGGATGGATCGAGACGTCCAAGATGCACGAGCCGCAGCGGTTCACCCGCGCGCCGCGACCGTGGCGTACGCGCTTCGGCCTCCTCGACACCCTGACGGACAAGCGTCAGCCGATCGTCGGGCACGGCGTTGCGCCGCAGCAGGTCGCTTACCCATGGCGCCGGCGCGATCACGCGGTCGGCAGCGGCGAAGAGCGCGGCCGTGCGCGCGTGATGGACGTCGATGAGCGCCGGCATGCGGAGCGCGGTCCAGATACCGCTCGCGAGGCGCCGCCGCGCGAGCGTTCGTCCGAACGAACGAGGCGTCGCCGCGAGCAGCCGCGCGAATGGCCGCGGCACGCCGAGCCCGTGGAGCGTGCACGCGGCGCAGGGCTCGCGCGAAAGATCGCCCGAGCACACCTCGCTTCCCCACCGCAGGAGCGTGCCGCGCTGACAGGACGCGGCCGGCGTGTGGTAGGTCAACACCGTGGCGGCACGACGCCCGCGCGCCGTCGCGAGGATGTCGGCCGAGCATGCCGGCGTGACCGCATGCTGATGCACGACGTCAGGCCGCTCGCGTTCGAGGATTTCGACGAACGACGCCGTCGCCGCGGCATCGCCCGCGCCGTACAGCACGGCGAGATCGGCGGGCGTCGTCGACATGGAAAACCGGTACGTCCGGATGCCGTCGAGCTCGCCCGTGCTTGCCGCCGCCGCGGGCGCCGCGACGACCGACTCGACACCGGTCGACCGCAGCGCCGCGCACAGGCCACGCACGTGCACCTCCGTTCCGCCCGGCGGGTCGGGCGGCAGCGAGAACGTCACGTGCAGCACTTTCACGACGAGGCGGCCGTGCGCGTCATCTTTCCATCCGCGCCGGCGTGGACGACGCGTTTAGCCGCGCGCCACGCGGCCGCGACGTGCTCGGCCGCCGGATATCCGATCAGGGCCGAGAGGCGGCGGAGTGACGGCGGTCCCGACGGCCGGAAGTCTGGATCGAGCTCGCGCAGGTGCGCGTAGACCTCGTGAAAACGCCGCCGATCGCACTCGAAGAGATTCCGCGCCAGCGCGCCATAGACGTCGACGAGCGCGCGCTGACGCGCGGCGTCCAGCGTGCCGGCCGAGCGCCACTCTTCTTCCGCCGTCCGTGCGTTTCGCAGGCGGTCGAGCACGAAGGCGCGCGGATCGCGGCGCGAGAGCGAGTCCGGCATCTGGCGATAGCGCAGGCCGACACCCGGCACGTGAACGAAGCGTGCGCCGGCGACCGCCGCGTCGAGCGCGAACCGTGCGTCCTGGATGATCGGCAGATCCTCGCGCCACGGCCCAATGCGGTCGACGATCGTCCGCCGGTACAGCAGCGCGCCGGGAGGCCACCAGCTTCGCGTGAAGAGATCGACGTCGGGCCGCGCGCCCAGCTCATCGATCACGACCTCGGTCTCGCGGAACTGCCCGGCCGCATCTGGTTCCCAACGAACCCAGTCGCAGTAGGCGACGTCGGCTCCGCTCGACTCGAGGGCCGCGAACCGACGCCCGAGCGTGTCCGGCGTCAGCTCGTCGTCGGCGTCGAGATATTGGATGAACGCGCCGTGCGCGGCGGCCGTTCCCGCGGTTCTCGCGCGACTCGGCCCCAGGCGCGCCTGCCGGAGGATCGTGACGCGCACGTCGCGACTGGATTCAGCGATCGCGACCGTGTCGTCGTCCGATCCGTCGTCGACGAGGATGACCTCCACGGGGACCTCGCGCTGGCTGGCGACCGAGGCGAGCGTGGCGCGGATCCAACGGCCGGCGTTCCACGCCGGAATGATCACGGAGATCGCTGGAGCGTTCGACGCGCGCATGTCCGTTCACGCCGACGTCGACACGATGGGGACCGCGGCGCCGGCCTCGTCGGCCAGCGCCAGTTCCGCCGAGACGTTCAGCACACCGGCCCAGTGATCCTGCGGATGCGAGAGCGGCGGCACGTCGAGCGCGAGCGGCGGCAGCGCCGCCCACTGTTCCACGAGCGCGCCTCCCGTCATGTTGTTGCCGCGATCGAAGAGCGAGAACACCAACCGGTAGCTGCCAGGCCTGAGCGGCAGCGACGCAAGCGTGATGCGGACATCGCGAGTCCCCGCCTCGAGATCCAGCGGCTCGAACGCCCATCCGGCGACGAGCTCCTCGCGCTCGCTGTAGATCGACACGCCGAGGTGCCCGCGCGAGATCGGCTCGGCCAGCGCGAGCCGGAGGTCGACGGCCACCGGACCATCGACGGTCCGCACGATGTGTCCGCCCTCAGCGAGCTGCCACTGCCGAAAGACGCGTCCGGCTACGGCCGTGGCGTCCGGCGCGAGCAGCGCACGCTCGTAGTGCGCCAGCGTCTCGCCGCCGGGACCAATCTCGTGCACGCGTCCGGCCTCGAGCCAGACGCATCGCCGGCAGAGCCGCCGGAGTTGATTCATCTGGTGCGAGACGAGCAACACCGTCCGGCCGTCGCGGCTGACGGCTCCGATCTTCCCCAGGCACTTCTTCTGGAACTCGATGTCGCCAACGGCCAAGACCTCGTCGACGAGCAAGATCTCGGGTTCGAGATGCGCGGCGACGGCGAACGCGAGCCGCATCTGCATGCCGCTCGAGTAGTGCTTGACCGGCGTGTCGACGAAGCGATCGACGTCGGCGAAGTCGATGATCTCGTCGAAGCGGCGGGCGATCTCACGACGCCGCATGCCCAGGATGGCGCCATTCACGAAGACGTTCTCTCGCCCCGTGAGCTCGGGATGAAAGCCGGTGCCGACCTCGAGGAGCGATCCGACGCGTCCGCGCACCTCGGCCCGGCCCGACGACGGCTCGGTGATACGCGAGAGAATCTTGAGCAGCGTGCTCTTGCCGGATCCGTTGCGGCCGATGATGCCGACGACTTCACCTTCACCGACGTCGAACGACACGTCGTCGAGCGCCGCGACCCACGGCTCGGATGCGGACGTCTCGCGCCGGCCGATGCGCCGGGCGAGCCGCCACGGCGCGCGCGCCGCGCGCGCGATCGAGTCACGCAACGCGCCGTACGGCTCGCGCTCGCCGAGCCTGTACCGCTTTCCGAGTCGTTCGACGACGATGGCTGACGGCACGGCTCAGACCACGTCCGCGAAACGGCGCTCCATGCGCCGGAAGTAGAACAGGCCGCTCACGAGCATCGCGGCAATCGCGAGGACCGAGACGCCGAGTGCGGCCGGCGGCGGTCCGCCCGCGCCGAGGATGGCCCATCGGAACGAGTCGATCACGCCGACCATCGGATTGGCGAGCGCGTAGACCACGCGCCACGCAGGTGGGACGCTCGACGTCGCATACGCGACCGGCGTCGCGAAGAACCAGACCTGAATGAGAAACGGCACCGCGTGCCGCACGTCGCGATAGGTGACGTTCAAGGCGGAGAGCCACAGGCCGGTGCCGAGCGCGGCGGCCGTGACGATGAGCGTCAGGACGGGCACGGCCAGAATCGCCGGCGACGGCGCCACGCGGTACCACGCCATCAGGAGGAGCAGGACGAGAAAGGCGATCGCGAAGTCCACCAGGCCGACCGCCACGCTCGCCATCGGCATGATCACGCGCGGGAAGTAGACTTTCGTGATCATCCGCTGGTTCAGCACGATGCTCTCGCTCGCCTGCCCCACGCCAAACGCAAAGAGCTGCCAGGGCAGCAGCGCGCAGTAGGCGAAGATCGGATACGGATAGCCGTCCGACGGCAGGCCGCCGAGCTGGCCAAAGAAGACGCTGAAGACGACCATCGTCAGGACCGGCTGGAGCACGGCCCAGGCGACGCCGAGCACGGTCTGCTTGTAGCGGATCTTCACCTCGCGCCAGACGAGCAGGTACAGGAGCTCGCGGTACTCCCAGAGCTCGCCGAGCTCGACGGGCGCCCAGCCCGAGCGCGGCACGATGACGTGCGTGTGGGGTGTGTGCGACACGAGATGGCGTGTGCCGGCCGTTGGCCGACGCCCGCGCGTGCGATCAGGCGCCCTTGGCCGACCGCTGATAGTACTTCGCGTAGTCCTTACGGTAGTACGGCGAGTAGTAGTACGCGTGGCGATGCACGTTCACGCGATTGAGCACCGCGCCGACGAACTTCGCATTCGCGGATTGCAGGTGCTCGATGGCCGTGAGCGCGCTCTGGCGCGGCGTCATCTCGGCGCCGATGACGAACAGCACACCGCTCGCGAGCCGCGAGATGATGGCTGCGTCGGTCACCGGCATCACCGGCGGCGCGTCGATGACGATCCAGTCGAAACGCCGTTTCAGATCCTCGAAGAGCGCGATGTACTTCGGCGACCCCAGCAGCTCGGCCGGGTTCGGCGGAATGTGGCCGGCGGCGAGCACCGACAGATGCTCGACCGAGGTCTGCCGCACCGCCTCGGGCGCCCCGAGCTCGCCCACGAGCACGTTCGAGAGTCCGGGTTCCTGCGGCACGCTCATGGCCTCGTGCAGGCGCGGGCGCCTGAGGTCCGCGTCGACGACGAGCGTCCGCAGACCGGCTTGAGCCAGCGTGATCGCGAGACTACTCGACACGACGGTCTTGCCTTCGTGCGGGCCGGTGCTCGTCACGAGCACGGCGCGCGCGCCTTCGTCGGTCGACGAGAACAACACGCTCGTGCGAATGGCGCGGATGGCCTCGCCGAACGCCGGTGGTGCGTTCTCGACGAGCATCGGCGCTTCGGGATGGGCGTCGGCGCCAGCGACCGTGGGAATCATGCCGAGGAACGGCAGCCCGAGGTGCGTTTTGATTTCCTCGGGCGACTTGATGCGGCTGTCGAAATACTCGAAGCCGAACGCCAGGAACAGGCCGAGCGCCAAGCCGCCAGCGCCGGCAATGACGAGGTCGCGCGGCGTATTGGGCAGCACGGGCCCCGTCGGGATGACCGCCTTGTCGACGACCTGGATGTTCGTGCCGCGGAACTCGTTCGAGACGCCGGTCTCCTTCGTGCGCTGAAGGAGCGTCTCGTAGAGCTGGCGGTTGCCGTCCGCCTCACGCTGCAGCGCCGCGTATTCCATCGCCTTGCGGTCGAGGCCGATCGACTCGCCTTTCTGCGCTTCGAGGGCGCGCGACATCGCGTCCTCTTTCTCTTTGGCCGCCTCGAACTCCGTTCGGACCGACTCGACGACCTTGTCGATCTCCGCGTTCAGCCGCTGTTTGGTGTCGGCGACCTGCGCCGTGAGCGCCTTGAGCGGCGCGTAGTTCTCGCCGAAGCCCTGTTTGCGAAGGTCGTCCTGCTTGGCTTCCTCCGACAACAGCTCGGTCTTCAGCTTCTGGACGAAGTCGGCCGACATCACGGCCGGGAACGAATCGAGCGGCAGTCCCTTCGCACGCAGATCGAGCAACTGGTTGTAGTTGGCTTCCTTGTCGTAGCGCGCGATGCGCGCGTCGATGAGCTGCTGGTTGAGCGCCGTGAGCTTCTGGTTCGTGATGTTCTGCTTGTCGTCGACCGACACGACGTGATTCTGTTCCTTGAAGGCCTGCAGCGCGAGGTCGCTCGCTTCGCACTTCTTCCGCTGCTCACCGAGCGTCTTGCTCAGCCAGTCGCTCGCCTCCTTCGACGCGTCGACGCGCATCTCGAGGCTGCGCTTGATGTATTCGTCCGCGATGATGTTGACGGCCCGCGCGGCGAACTCCGCGTCAGGGGATCGCAGCTGCAGCTCGACGAGACTCGACGTGCGCACGGGTACGACCGTGAGCTCGCCCTGAAGCCGAGCCGCCTTGGCGAGCGCTCCGGCCGGCACGCCTTCGGGCAGGTCCGCGTCGGCGGCGGCCGCCGGCACCGCCGGTTTTGCCATCAGATCCTTGATACCCGCGACCGCCATCCACACGAGCTGCGTGGGATTGAGCGACAGCCGCGCGGGTGGCGTGCGTTCGACGATGTTCTGCCGGCCGAGCTCGGCGACCGCGCGCAGCGCGAGGTCGCGGCTCTGCAGGATGCGATATTGCGTGGGATAGAACGAGTCGTCGTACCACGAGCTGCGATCGGCGAGCACCGAATCGATCGACGTCGCCCGCCGCGCGTCCTGCTCGATCTGGATTTGCGTCGTCGCCTCGTAGAGCGGCGTCGTTCGCAGACTGCTGATCGCGCCCGTCAGAAAGACGACGAGGAAGCCGGGAATGGCCACCCAACGCCGCTTGTACAGGATGCGAAGGTACTCGGTCGGATGCCAGGAAGTGGCGGATGACGAGCGTGGGGTGGCCATGGACGGTCCTAGATGATGCTCTTACGGACGATAATCGTGTCCCCGGGCTCGACCGGGTCCGACAGCTTCACGTCTTTCAACTCCCGCGGCTTGGCGTCGCCCGGCGCTTTGCGCATGATGCGCAGGCCGCGCGTCGTGCCCTTCTCGCTGATGTCGCCGGCCAGCGCGAGCGCCTGCTGGACGGTTGTGCCCGGCTTGATCATATAGGCGCCGGGAGCATTCACGTAGCCCGTAATCGTCACGAGCTGCGCCCGCTGCACGATAATCCGGTCGCCCTCGTGCAGGTCGATGTCGGCCTTGGCCAGGTTGCCGCTCATGAGCTGCTGCAGGTTGACCGTGCGTACGTCGCTCGCGCCGGCGCCCGTCGCCGCGTCGTCGTCGGCCGGAATGACGAGCACGTCTTCACCGGCGACGTCGGTCGGGCCTCCCACCCGGACGAGCGCGTCGAAGAGCGTGATCTCGCCCGAATAGGTGACCCGGCCGGGGTTCTGTACCGCCCCGCTCACGGTCACGGCCTTGTTGGCGGTCTGTTTGAGCTCGACCGTGATGTGCGGACTGCGGTGAATGTCGGCTGCGATCAGACGCTTGGCCAGATCGACCTCGAGATCGCGCACCGTCTCGCCGCCGGCCTTGATGGGACCGATCGGCGGATAGACGAACACGCCTTCCGCATCGACCTGATACTCGCCCGAGAGCGACGGCGCGTTCTGCACGGTGACCGTGATCTGGTCGCGGGGGCCGATCTTGGGGTTCGCCTGACGCGCCTGGACCGCCGTGACGCCTGCCACGACGAGGGCCGACACGGCCGCGGCGATACTCCACCGGATCGTTCTAGAAGCCATAGGTGACCGAGCCTCCCAACCGGTAGCCATGGTACGACCGCAGCGGCACCGGCGACCGCCTGCGCTGATAGTTGAGGTCGACGCCCACGCGCACGTCATCGCCCAGATGGCGTCCGACGCCGGCGCCCACGAGATCGACGACGTCGACACGATCCGCGTCGACGTCGGCCGGCTCATCGCGCAGCGTGCGATAGGACAGCAGGCTGTGGCCGCCGCGCGCGACGACGTCCCATCGAAGTCCGATCGCCTGCTTGACCTCCAGGTTGACGCTCGTGATGAGGAAGTACGGCCAGGCGTCCTCGAAGGAATAGTCGACGTCGCGGCCGACCTTCACGGTGAAGCGCGTCTGCTCGCGCAGCACGTAACTCACGTTGACGTCGCTCACGAGTCCGCGAAAGTCGGGCACGAGCGCCGACTTCGCATTGGTCGCCTTGAAGCCGACGTGCGCGGTCCCGGAGATGAGCGCCGACGGACGGAAATCGAGTCCGGCGACCGCGCTCAGGCTGTCGGTGTTGCGAATCGTCGCGAACTCGAAGCGATCCTGCTGCACGTCGGTCCGCACGACGAGCGTCGTCAGCGCGGTGAGATTGCGGCGGACCTCGACGCGGCCGGAGCGGCTGTCGCGGTTGAGCGCGTTGGCGAGAAGTTCATCCCCGAAGGCGCCGGCGCTGAAGTCCAGGTGATCGGCGGCCGCGCTCACGTCGACCGACGTGAACGCCCCGAGATGGACGACCGTGCCGGCGCGGCCGCGCTGCTCGATCTGCTGCACGCGCTCGTCGATCTCCAGATTGGGCCGTTGCCGCGAATGGACGTACGCGCCTTCGATGTAGGGCGCAATCCGCGTGAGCGGGACGTCGACACGCGCCGTCTGGTTGAGGTTGAGCGATCGCTGGTTGGCCGTCTTCTGGAAATACATCCACTGCAGCGTCGTCGTCCCGCTCACGATCGCGCGGCCGACGCGCATCGACGCGTCAACCGACGGCGCGATGACCGCGACGAAATCACTCGTCGGATGATCGGGGGCATAGAACACATTGCTGTCCACGCCGAGGTCCTCGATCTGCAAGCGCGGCGTCAGTCCGACGGGCCCGAGCCGCATCGACGCGTTCGCGGGGTTCGGAGCGGCCCCGGTGTCTTGCGCGAACGCCCGCCGCGGTACGACGACGGAGAGGATCGCCATCATGAAAATCCCGATCCAGATGATCGGGCGACAGGCGCTGACGGCGGACGAACGGCACGCGCGCGCCAGACCGGTCGTCACCGCCGGCACGGGCGCGCGTGAGAATCGCGTGGCGGGACTTACTTGCTGCCGCTGGCCGTCGCGGTCACGACGGCGGCCGCGGTGCCGGCGCCCGCCGCGAGCAGCCAAAGCGCTGCCGGCGTCGCGCCGCAATCGATGTTCACGTCGGCCTTCGTCTCCTGGCTCGGGGCCGTCAACGCATACGGACCTTCGCTGCAGACGACCTTGCTCCGCCGCACGCTGTACAGCTCGACCAGGTACCGCTTCGACAACTCGATGTTCGTGAAAGAGAAGAGGCCCTGCGGATCCAGCGTCTGGCTCGAGACGATCTGACCGGTCGAGATGTCGCGAAGCTGCACGACGTAGTTCGAGTACGGCTTCTTCGCCTCGTCGACCGCCTTGCCGCTGATGGTCCCGGTCGTCACCGCCTGCTGAGCCGCCAGCGGCGCGAGCCCCATGGTCATCATCAGCCCGACTGCAAGCGCGCGTTTCAGTGCCATCGTGCGGTTCCTCATAGGTCAAGGCGGACGGCCCACCTCGGTGACTCCCGATTGTCGGGCACCCCCGGCGGCGTGTCAAGCGAATCACGCGAGATTTTCGGCCCGATCCGGCCGTCTTCGTATCAGCTTCGATAGCCATTGCACGCGCTTTCGTCCTACTTCCGCGTGGTCAGCAGCGAGCGCTGGACCTTGAGTTGCCTCACCTTGCGGTAGAGGTTCGTCCGCTGGATGCCCAGCGCCTTGGCCGCCTCGCCCACCCGGCCCCGGTGTCGGACGAGCACGGCGCTGATGCAATCGCGCTCGAACCTCGCCCGGGCATCGCGCAAGGTCAGGCCGGCCTCGACGGGCGCGGCCATGCCGTCGAGCGTGGCGTGCGCTAGCACGTCGCCGATCTGCACGACCGGGCCGTCGACGCGGTCGACGACGAGATCGACGAGCGAGGCGAGATCGGCCGCATTCCCGTGCCAGGGGAGCGCCGCCAGCACGGCCAGTGCCGACTGGCTGAAGCGCTTGGGATCGACGTGGCGCTGGCCGCAGGCCTGCCGGAGCAGGTACGCGGCGAGCAGCGGCAGGTCTTCGCGACGGCGGCGCAAGGGCGGCACGTCGATCCGCACCTCGGCCAGACGTTCGGCGAGATCGGTCATGAGCCGGCCGTCGGCCGGACCGCCCGCGCCGTCGACGCCGGCCGCCGTGGCGAGCCGAACATCGAGGGGGACGATGACCCGGCTGCCCGCGAGCCGCGCCTCGCGATCGCGCAGCACACGCGCGAGCCGCGCCTGCACGCGCGCCGGTGCGTCCGAGAGGTGACTGAGCGCCAGCGTGCCCCCGCGCGCGCGGGCGAGCGCGCTCGACGCGTCAATCGGCTCGACGGCGTCGTCGGGCGCCGACGAGGCCGCCTCCCCGGAGGCGCCGAACAACCGGCGTTCGATCTCGCGCGGCGGCAGGCCCGCACAGTCGAGCGCGACCATCGGCCGATCAGCGTGCCCACCGGCGCGGTGCAGCACACGCGCGAGTAACCGCCGGCCGGTCGACGGCTCGCCGACGAACAAGACGTGCGATCGCTCCTCCGCCGCGAGGCGCACCTGGCTCATCACGGCGCGCATTGGCGCCGAATGCGCAAAGACGGGATCGGGGTCGTCACCGGCCGCGAGCGCGGTCTCGATGCCCTGCCGGTCGCGAAGGTTCGCGAGCAGGAGCGCGACGTCGGGGTCTTCAATCGGCCAGGCCAGGACATCCAGGGCGCCGGCGTCGAGTGCATCGACCGACCGTGCCGGATCGGACGCGTCGGCCAGCGCGACAACCGGCATCGCCGCGTGTGCGCGCAGCAGCCGCAGCGTCGTCACGGCGGACGGTCCATCGGCGAGATCGACAATCGCGAGAAGGAACGACCGCGTGGCCGCCAGCCTCAGCGCCGCCGTCACGTCGGCGGCGACGACGGTCGCGACCAACGCACGTCCGAAGCTCGTGCCGAGCGCGCGATGGCCGCCCGACGCCGCGGTCACGAGCAGGACCGCCGCGTCTTCGCGGTCAGCGAGCGGGGGCGGGAGCGGAAGGTCCGCGGCCGCCTGATGGGGCGAGCGGGACGAACGTGCCGTCTCCATGGCTGTCCTCTTCCACGGCCGTGACCGACCCCGACGCGTCGTAGATGAGCCGGCGGTCGGGATAGCCTTTGCCTTGCAGATCCAAATCGACGCGCGACAGGGCGCCGTCGGTGTACTGCTCCCACTTGTCGACGCGCCCGTCGTTGTCGGTGTCCTCCTCGACGTGATCGATGACGCCGTTCTTGTAGAACTCGCGGCGCGTGATCCGGCCGTCCGGCCCGGCCGCCTGCTCGGCGCGCACGATGACCGGCGGCTGCCCCGCCGCGCCTGGCGCGTAGTACTCCCAGCGGTCCGTCTTGCCATCGCCGTTCCGATCGAGCTCGATGCGCTCGAGGGTCGTGCCGTCCATGACGGCGCGCGTGTCGGGCTTCCCGTCACCGTTGTGATCGGAGACGAGGGCTTCGAGCTTCCCGGTCGCACGGTCGTACACCGGGGTCGTGCTGCCCGCGGCGGGAGCGGGCGGTGGCGACGCTTTGCGTGCGCAGGCGCCCGCGGCACACAAACATCCGAGGACCAGGGACAAGCCAAGTCTCGACACGGCAACGCTCCTATCTGGACGTACGGTCACGGAAGGCGACGAACGCGGGCGACCGGGTAGAGCTTCGCCCTCTGACTTACAGGTATCCCGCCGGGCGGCGGGCCACGATGTCCGCGGGCGCGGACGAGCGGCATCGTAGCCGGATTGATGGACGTGTGTCAATTGGATCACACCTGAATCCGATTCGATACGTGCCGTCGCTCGTCGGCTCCGCGGTCAACAGGCCCGCACGTCCGCGGCGTCGATCTCGACACTCACCGCCTGCCCGATCAGGTCAACGGCCAGTACCAGGCGAGCATGACTGCCCTTTCGCACGAGGCGCCCTCGCACCCCGCACAACGGCCCCGAGACGACTTCCACTCCGGCGCCTTCCCGGATCAGCGGGCACGGATCGAGACGGAGCTCGCTCTCGACGAGCGCGCGGACGGCCGCGATCTGGTCGTCGGGAATGGCCGCCGGACGGCCGTCGAACGACACGATCGCCACGACGCCGGGACACGAGAGCACGGACCGCGTGCGTTCAGCACCGACGCGCGCGAAGCAGTACCCGGGAAAGAGCGGCCAGTCGATGCGCTTCTTGCGATCCTTCCAGCGGCTCCAGCGCGTCACGGTCGGCAGAAACGCCTCGACGCCTTTTTGATCGAGTTGATCGCGAACGACCATCTCGTGGCGCGACCGCGTCCAGACGGCAAACCACTCCCCTGGCGCTGCGCCGACCGGCATGACGGGGGGCAATGCGGAAGCGTGAAGGGAAAGAGCGGCCATCGACGACATTGAGGGGGTACGAGAGCGCAAGCGCCGTACCAGCACATCGCCGGAAGGCAGCGGGCCAGACGTCACGACGTGATTATTGACGCAACTGATTCATTTGTCGCGAGTTCGATACGACGCCGCACTCAACGCGAGCCCTGCCGCTCGGAGACGCCTGCCGGCGAGCCGTCACGGCCGGCCGACAGTTCTGCAAGTGGACCGGCGCTATTCGGGTGGTGCGCTGGCCGGCGGCTGCCCCGCGTCGTCGCCGTCGGCTGGAGGCGGACGGAGGCGCGCGTAGATCCAGAAGGCCAGGAAAATCGCCACGATGAGGCCGAGCGACCATGGGCGAGGCACCTCCCAACCAATCCATCCCGCGTCGTGCGCGTACTCGATCACGAGCTTCACCGCGACCCACGCGATGATGACGAAGGCGCCGTCGACGAGCGCCGGATATCGGCGGATGATCTCGAGCAGCTGCCCGACGACGAGCCGCATGGCGAGGATCCCCAGAATGCCGCCGGCCAGCACCACCGACAGCTTCCTCGACATCGCGACCGCAACGAGGATCGAGTCGATCGAGAACGCGAGGTTCACGACCTCGACGCGCAGGACCGTGGCCCAGAAGGCCGACAGACCCAGCATCGGTCGCGCCTTGGGTGGCGTGCGACGCGTCTCGGCATCGCCCGACTGCAGGAAGTGCGAGGCAGTCAGGTACGCGAGATAGAGCCCGCCGGCGAGCTTGATCCACACGAAGCCGATCAGGTACACGGCGAGCAGCGTCGCGACGATCCGGAACGCGAAGCCGCCGACCAAGCCGTAGCGAAGCACCTTGCCGTGGTCGGCGCGCGGCAGGCCGAGAATCATGATCGCCATCACGAGCGCGTTGTCCGCGCTGAGCAGGCCCTCGAGGACGACGAGCAGGCCAATCGTGACGAAGTCGGCGGCGTGCAAGCCGAACGGCATAACCTCGGAGTATCGCACTGAATGGACGGCCGTCCGCTCGAGCGCGCGTGTGAGTGTGCGGGCGCCGGCAGCGGCTGGCGTCGGCACGCGACCACCGGCGGCTGGCGTCTTGACACAAGTCGTATCAAGTCCTATATTCAGATCGTGGCATGGCGGTGACCAAGGCGCCGGACTTCTACCTCATCAGCATGGCGGCGGAGCTTGTCGACATGCACCCGCAGACGCTCCGCAAGTACGAGCGTCTGGGGCTCGTGCGTCCGCACCGCACGTCGGGCAGCGTACGGGTCTACACGCACGACGAGCTCGACCGGCTCCGTCTGATCAAGACGTTCGTCGACGACGCGGGCATCAACCTGGCCGGCGTCGAGCGGCTGCTGTCGGTCGCCGAAATCGCGTTGCGCCTGCGCCCGCTCGTCCGGCGCGATCGGAAAGCCACCCATTCGGCCGCGTCCGATCGGCGGCTGGCCGAAGAAGTCGACGCGCTCTGCCGCCTGCTCGGCCTCGACCGCGCGCGCGAGGAACGGTGACGATGGACTTCAAGGACTACTACGCCGTGCTCGGCGTGCCGAAAACGGCGACCGATGCGGAGATCAAGCGTGCGTATCGCAAGCTCGCGCGCGAGCACCATCCGGATCTCAACGCCAACGACAAGGCCGCCGAGGCGCGCTTCAAGGAAATCAATGAGGCCAACGAGGTCCTGGGCGATCCGGCGAAGCGGCGCAAGTACGACGAGCTCGGCGCGCACTGGCGCGACTACGAAACGGCGGGCGCAAATGCGGGCGCCGGAGCCCCGTTTGGCGGCGCCGCGGGCAGCCCGTTCGGCGGCGGAGCCACGTATCGAACGATGACGCCCGAGGAGATGGCCGAGATCTTCGGCGGCGGCGACGGCGAGGGCGCGCCGTTCTCGGACTTCTTCCAGACGTTCTTCGGCGGCGAACCGGTGTCGGGCGCGCGAGGACGCGGCCGCGGCGCACGGACGAGCCGGGGCCACGACCTCGAGCAGTCGCTCGACCTCACGCTCGAAGAAGCCTTCGCCGGTGCGACGCGCCGGCTCATCTCGACGCGCGACGGCCGCGAACGCAGTGTCGACGTGC
>CALFMR010000382.1 GCA_937880585.1 uncultured Acidobacteriota bacterium | reverse complement strand
TGGATCTCGGAGCTGTACGAAAACCGGGGCGGACGGGCGTTCGTCGAGGTCGGACGCGAGACGGGCGTCGGCCGCACACCGAAGAGCGGCATGAACGCGGCGTTCGGCGACGTCTTCAACGACGGTCGGCTGTCGATCTACAAGACGAACATCTCGGAGCCCGGCGTGCTCGTGCAGGCCAATGACTTGTGGGTGCCGCAGGCAGCGGCCGGCGGCGCGCAGCCGGAGTACCGCGACCTCGCGGCATCGATGGGGGTGGATCTCGGCGGCTGGAGCTGGGGCGCGGCCTTTGGCGACTTGAACAACGACGGCCGGCAAGATCTGTATCTGGCCAACGGCTACGTCTCGGCGGGCGAGCGCACGAGTTACTGGTACGACTTTTCAGAAATTGCCGTTGGCCACAGCCGCATCATCGCCGATGCGAAGAACTGGCCCGCGATGCGCGGGCGCAGCCTCTCGGGCTACCAGCACTCGCGCGTCTGGATCAACGACGGCGCCGGGCACTTCACCGACGTGGCGCCGGAAGTCGGCGTGACCGACACGTTCGACGGCCGGGCGGTCGCCCTGGCGGATCTCGACAACGACGGCGCGCTCGACGTGCTCGTCGCCAATCAGCGCGGGCCGCTCCTCATCTATCGCAACGCCGTCGCGCCGGGCCGGCACTGGATTGGGTTCGATCTCGAAGGCACCGTCAGCAATCGCAGCGCGATCGGCGCGCGCGTCAATCTTTACTGGGACGGCCAGCAGCAGGCGCAGGTCGTGACCGGCGGCAGCGGCTTCAGCGCCCAGAGTCAGCGGCCGCTGCATTTCGGCATCGGTGCGTCGACGATCGTCGATCGCGTCGTCATCACGTGGCCGTCCGGTCGCACGCAGACGATCGAGCATCCCGCCGTCGATCAGCAGCATCACGTGGTGGAGCCGCGATGAGTCCGGTGACTGGATCGCTGCCGTCGGAGCCTCGCGCCGTGGCCGTGCCCGTGAGCTGGTGGCGTTCGCCTGGGGCGACGCGACTGCTACCGCCGCTCCTCATCACGTGCATCCTCGTCGGCGCGCACCTGACCTACGGCATCCTCGAGGCCTATCAGCAGACCGCAGTCGCGATCGTCGTCGCCATCGGCGCGGAAGTCGTATTCGGGCGCCTGGCGTTCGGCCGATGGCCGCATCCGGCGAGCGCGTACATCACGGGCATCAGCGTCGGCATCCTCGTGCGGTCGCCGTTCCTGTGGCCGTTCGCCCTGGCGAGCCTGATCTCGATCGCGTCGAAGTACGTCCTGCGCTTCCGCGGCCGGCACCTGTGGAATCCGTCGAACTTCGGCGTGAGCGCGGTCGTCTTCCTGGCGCCGAGCACCGCCGCGGTCCTGAGCATCCAGTGGGGGAACAACGTCTGGCCGATGGTCGTGATCTGGGTGCTCGGCTCGGCCATCGTCTGGCGGGTGAAGCGGCTGCACATCAGCGCGACCTACGTCGCGGCGTTCGTCGTGTTCGCGTTCGTGCGCAGTCTCATCACGGGCAATCCGTGGCTGGCGGCCGTGGCGCCGCTGACCGGCCCGATGTATCAGCTATTCGTCTTCTTCATGGTGACCGACCCAAGGACGACGGTCAGCTCGCGCCGAGGTCAGATTGTGGTGGTCATCCTTGTCGCCTTCGTCGAGATGCTGCTGCGCCTGCACGAGGTCATCTACGCGCCGTTTTACGCGCTGTTCCTCGTCGGACCGGCCGCGCTGGCACTGGAGGCCTGGCGACGGCAGCCACGACCCGCCGCCCCCGGCGGCTAGTAGGTTCGTGTTATTGCCGGGGAGCCGAAGGCGGTCCGTATAATGCCGCATCGGCGCCAGCGACGGCCCGCGCACACGGGCCAGGCGGCGTGTGGGCCACGCCGCCGGATGGATGGGAAGGGGTTACATGTCCGCGGTACATGCACATGCCGGCGCTCGCGTGGTCGCGGGCGGGTCGTTCAGGGAGCGGCGGAACAGCACGTGGCACGGGCGCGGGCTGCAGATGTTCATGTGCATCGTGCTCGCCCATTGGGCGGAGCCCCTGGTCCCGGCCATCCAGATTTACGTGCTCGGTTGGCCCGTCCCGAAGTCGCTCGGGGTGCT
>CALFMR010000381.1 GCA_937880585.1 uncultured Acidobacteriota bacterium | reverse complement strand
AGCCATGGTCACGAACATGACGGGATTTTTAACCATCAGACGCGGATCGAGCTTTTTGAAAGCATCGACAATGGCTGGTGCGGCAATTTTCCGGTCGAAAAGTGAGGGAGCCTGGTGAGTCATAGATTCTGATAAATTGGTTAAAACAGCGTTCCTTTGAGCATCAGGAAATGTTCAACGATCGGTCCGAGTGCGAGTGCGGGAAGAAAGTTCAACGCGCCCACGAGCAGGATCGTGAGGAGCGTCAGCGCGTGGACCATGCCGGCCACCGGCGTCCGTGCGCCGGACCGGACGTTGGTGGCCGTCCGCGCGATGGCGCCTGTCGCGGGCAGGCCGCCGAGCATCGGCGTCACGAAGTTCGCCACGCCCTGCGCGATGAGCTCGACGTTCGGGTTGTGCCGGTCGCCGGTCATCCGATCCGAGACGACGGCCGACATCAGCGACTCGATCGCGCCGAGCAGCGCAATCGTCACCGCCGGCGCGAGCAGCGTGAGTGCGACCGACGGGTGGAACGCCGGCAACTGGAACGGCGGAAGACCCGAGGGCACGCCGCCGAAGCGCGACCCGACCGTCTCGAGACGCCACCCGCTGAGCCAACCGAGCAGCGTGCCGCCGACCATGCCGGCGATCGTTCCAGGCACCGCCTTCATGAACCGATTGAACACGACCACGAGCGCGAGCGTGACGACGGCGACGACAATCGCCGCGGGCGTCGCGCTGTTCAGGTGGCCGATGATGACGCGCATGCGACCGACGAAGTCGCCGGGCGTGCCACCGATGTGCAGGCCGAGGAAGTCGCGCAGCTGCGTGCTCGCGATGATCACCGCGATGCCATTGGTGAAGCCGATGACGACCGGCCGCGGGATGAACCGGACCGCGCTGCCGCTGCGCGTGGCGCCGAGCAGCACGAGCATGACGCCGGCCATCATCGTGCACGTGTAGAGGCCGTCGACGCCGTACTTCGCCACGATGCCGGCGACCACGACGACGAAGGCCCCCGTCGGACCGCCGATCTGCACGAGCGATCCGCCGAGTGCGGAGATGATGAAGCCGGTGACAACGGCGCAGTAGAGACCTGCCTGTGGCGTGAGTCCCGAGGCAATCGCGAACGCCATGGCGAGCGGCAGCGCGACGAGTCCGGTCGTCGCGCCAGCCAGCAGGTCCTGGCGGAACGTGTCGGGGCGATAACCCCGAAGCGCCAGGACGGACTTCGGCAGCCAGGGAACGAGGCGCGGCGGGACCGTCACAGCGCGGCGCGGCGGCGTTCCCGCTGCAGTTCGCGGAGCATGGACCGCTGATCGGACAGCGTGTTCGTCAGGAGCTCACGCGCGACCTTCAGGAGGTCGGCCACGAGTGGGCTGCGCAGCGCGTAATAGGCCTGCGCGCCCTCGCGGCGGACGACGACGACGCGCCGGGCGCGGAGCGCGGCGAGGTGTTGAGAGACGAGCGGCTGGCCGACGTGGAGTGCCTGGTGCAGGTCCTGGACGGTGCGTTCGCCGGCGGCGAGCTGCTCGAGCAGGCGGATGCGCGTCGGATGGGCGAGGGCGCGAAAGAGCTCGCTCTTCGCTTCTTGCAGTGGCGTGGCCATATAGCGATATCACTATATGCATAGATTGCGTCGCGATCGCAAGCGTCGACACGCTCACATCGCCTGCGCTAGCCTTGGACGTCGTCCCGCCGCGCGCGCATCCGAGGTGCGCGTCGTCGGCAGGCATCCCATTCAGGAGCGCACCGATATGACGCGTTGGCCGACCGCACTCGCGATCGCCGCTCTCGTGAGCACGCCGTTCGTCGTCGCCCGACAGGCCGATCGGGTCGGCGGCGTCGACCGCGTGGCGTTACCCGCGGACGTCACGTTCCCGGAAGGTGTGACCTACGACCCCGCGCAACAGGTGCTGTACACCGCCAGCGCGGCGACCGGCACCGTCGTGCGGGTGAATCTCGACACGCGCGCGTCCGAGACCGTGGCGCCGGCCGGCGTCCTCATCCCGATCGGATCCACGCCCGCGTTTCCCGCCATTCTCGGCATGAAGATCGACGCCAGTCACCGGTTGTGGATCGCGGGCGGCAAGACCGGACGCATGTTCGTCATCGACGCGCGCACGGGCCACGTGCTGAAGCAGGTCGAGGTGCCGGACCCGTCGGGCAGCCTGATCAACGACGTCGCGCTCGTCGGCTCGGCCGCGTACTTCACCGACACGCAGGCGCCGACGCTCTGGCGCCTCGAGGCGCATGGCGAGACGATCGGCGAGCTCGAGCCGTGGCTGAACTTCAATCACACGGTGTTGCAGTACGACTCGGGCGCGAACCTGAACGGCATTGCCGTCACCCCCGACAACACGGCGCTCATCGTCGCGCAGATGGGGAAGGGGCTGCTGTTCCGCATCGACCTGGCGACCAAGGCCGTGAGTGAGATCGATACGGGCGGCGCGGACCTGACCGGCATGGACGGTCTCGTCCTCGACGACCATACGCTCTATGCGGTGCGGCAGACGGCCGTCGAGATCGCGACGGTCCAGCTTTCGAGCGACTTCTCGACGGGGACCGTCGTCTCGCGCTTCAAGGATCCGGCGCTCGCCTGGCCCGCCACCGCCGCCAAGGTCGGCGACCGGCTCCTCGTCGTCAACACGCAGTTCAATACGCGCGACGCGCACACCGAGACGACGCCGTTCACGCTGGCGAGCGTGCCGCTCGCGAGACTGACTGGGAGATAGCCGCACGCGACGACGCGAAGATCGCGGCAAAAAAAGATGACTAACCGCGGAACGCCGTCGACAGAAACCCGACCGCAGCAATAGCCACGATGATCGGGCCTGGATCGCGGTGAAGCCACAGGGCGACGATCGACCCGAGAATGGTCGCGCCGGCGCCGAGTGCGGCGGCGAGCACGAGCATGGTCGTCAGGTCCTTCGAGAAGCGCTTGGCCGTTGCGGCGGGAATGATGATGAGTGAGCCCATCAGCAGGATGCCGAGATACCGTAAGCCGAGCGCGACGGTCAGCGCGAACATCTCGAGATAGATGAGATCGAGCCGCCGCACGTTGATGCCCGCCGTGCGCGCGATGTCGCGCGAGACGAGCGCCAGCACCAGTTCGTGCCGCCGGCGTACGATGAACCACACGATGACCGCCGTCGCCGCCAGCCCGAACGCCGCTTCCGGCCAGGGCACGACGTCCGCGTGCCCGACGAGCGCGTCGATCAGATCCTCACCTGAGGTCAGCAGGCTGCCGATGGCGAGCGCCGCTGAGAAGATGACGCCGACGATCGTCTCGGTTGCGATGCGCGTGCGGTCCTCGAGCGTCCAGACGAGCAAGGCGCCGAAGAACAGCATCGTGAGCGCGCCGAAGAGCGGATGGATGCCGAGCGCGAGCGCGATGCCGATACCGGGTAACGCGACATGCGACAGCGCGTCGCCCGCGAGCACCATCCGGCGCATCAACGCGAAACAACCCACGAGACCGGCCGCCGCGGCCATCGCCGCCGGCAGCAGAATGGCGTCAATGAGCATGGGTATGGGCGTGGACCGACACGGGCTCGCGATAGAGGTTGGCCAGCAGATCCGGCGTGAGGATGCTCGGCGGACCGAAGAACGCCGGGCCGGATCCAAGACACAGCACGTGCGTGGCGTAGGCGTGAACGATCGTCAGCTCGTGCGAGATGAGGAGGATCGTCAATCCGCGCTCTTCCTGCAGCCGGTGCAGCATCGCGTTCAGCCGTTCCTCGCCGGGCTGATCGATGCCAGCCGTCGGCTCGTCGAGGAGCAGCACGGTCGGATTGCCGAGCAAGGCGAACGCGACGAGCAGCCGCTGGAACTGGCCGCCGGAGATCGTGCCGATGGGCTTGCGGCTCGTGTCCTCGGACAAGCCGACCAGGCGAAGCACGGCGGCGATGTCTGGCCGTTCGACCGCGGCGCGGTCGACGGCGAGTCGCGCCGTCAGAAAATCACGGCCGGTGATCGGGATATCGCGTTCGATGTCGAGCTTCTGCGGCACGTACCCGATGCGCACGCCCGGGGCCCAGCGCACCGTGCCGGTATGCGGCACGGCGCCGAGCAGCGCGCGAAACAACACCGTCTTGCCCGCGCCGTTCGGTCCGATGACGGCGAGCGACGCGCCGGCCGGCAGCGAGAAGCTGATGTGGTCGAGCACCGGCGTCGTGTCGAAGGCGACCGACAATTCGCGCGCGTCGAGGATCGGCGAGGGAGGCGCGTCGGGCGTCGAAGGCATGATCGGGATGTGCGGTTGGCCGCGCTCGTTGGGGCGGCGTCAAGCCATCGAGCGTATACCACGGCGTCCGGACGCGGAAGGGGCATCGTGTCCGCGACCCGATCGAGTGCGCGTGCATGACGCACGGCCGGCGCAGTCTCGCGTGGCTTGTGGCGCCGGTCGTTCTGCTCGGCGCCTTCGTCTCATTTGTCGCGGCCACCGTGCCGCCGCGGGCCGTCGTGCTGCCGGGTGCGCTGCCGGACACGCTCGTCATGGGCGCGTACCACATCCACACGCGCCGCTCGGACGGCAGCGGGACCGTCGACGACGTGATGACGGCGGCGGCGCGCGCGGGCCTGCGGTTTGTCATCATCACGGATCACGGCGACGCCATGCGGACATCCGATCCGCCCGCGTATCGACATGGCGTGCTCGAGATCGACGCCGTCGAAGTCAGCACGCTCGCCGGGCACATCGTCGCGCTCGGGCTCGATCACTCGTCGCCGTATCCGCTCGCGGGCACGCCTCGCGACGTGATTGAAGACATCCATCGCCTCGGTGGCGCGGCCATCGTCGCGCATCCCGACTCGCCACGCGCCGGCTTGCGATACGGCGGCACGGATGAAGGCTTCGACGGCATCGAGTGGTTGAACGCGGACACCGAGTGGCGTGACGAGCGCGCCACGCACCTCGTCGCCACGGCCGCGCGTGGCGTCCTGCGTCCGAGCGAGGCCATTGCGTCACTCTTCCGGCGGCCCGCAGCGTCGATCGCGCGATGGGATCGCGCCGCGGCCACGCGGCCGGTCTTCGGCCTGGCCGCACTCGACGCGCACGCGCGGCTCGGATGGCGGCTGACCGATGAGCCCCTCGGGTGGACGCTCGCGCGCCAGCCGAGTTACGAAGCCATGTTCCGCGCGCTCGCCGACGTCGTCGTCCTCGACACGCCGTTGTCGGGCGACGCGCGGTCGGATGCCGCACGAATCATCGCCGCCGTTCGCGCGGGACACGTGTACGGCATCGTGCGCGCGTTCGCAGGGCCGGCGTCGATTGAATTCACGGCCGCGCAGACGAATCGCGCGCCGGCCGCGGCGGGTGATCGTCTGCCGGCTGCCGTCGACACCGTCTTTCGCGTGCACGTTGCGGAGTGGCCGTCGGCTGCGGTGACGCTCGTGCGCGGACGCGAGATCGTGGCGGCCGGGCAGGGCACGGTCAGCTACGAGACGTCGCGGCCGGGCGTCTATCGCGCGGAGGCGCAGTTCGGCAACCGCGCCGTCCCGTGGCTGATGTCGAACCCCATCACGATTGGATTGCCGAGGACGGCGCCCGCCATCGAGCCGGCCCACATCGATCTCACCGCGGGCCATGGCATCGCGCTGCCCGCCAATGACGGCCATTGGGGCGTCGAACGCGAGCCGTCCTCATCAGGTGAGATGCGCGTCGCGGACGACGGCCTGACGGTCACGTTCCATCTTGGAGACGGCCCCGCCCACGGACAGTACGCCGCGCTGGTGCACGCGTTACCCGGGGACACTGGCGTGACCGGCATCCGATTCGCGGCACACGCCAGCGCGCCGATGCGCGTGTCGGTGCAGGTGCGTCTCGGCGGTGAACGCGCTGGCGAGCGCTGGCGACGCTCGGTGTACGTCGATCCCGAGACGCGCACCGTGGACGTGCCGATCGGCGACTTCGATCGCGCGGACGGCCATACGGCCGATCGAATCGATCCCTCGCGCATTCCCGCGCAGGCGCTACTGTTCGTCGTCGACACGCTCAACACGAAGCCGGGAACCGCCGGCACGCTGACGATTGGCGATGTGCAGGTCGCAGCGCGATAGCAGTGCGTCCTCCAAGCCGGTCGCCCGTACAGCGCGGACTAACGACTACGTGATCGGACCAATATTCTCCGCGCCGATCATTGTGGTGACAT
>CALFMR010000380.1 GCA_937880585.1 uncultured Acidobacteriota bacterium | reverse complement strand
CGCGCTGTATCTGGCGAACTCCCTCGCTGCGCTCGTTCATGACACGTCGTACTTCGGCGCCACGGCGCCGGTCTTCGGATCGCGCGCGCGGCTCGAAGTCGGCCGCACGGCCGGCTCGCTCGACTACACGACGCTGCTCGTCGACTGGCGGCGCTATTTCATGCCCGTGCGGCCGGTCACGATTGCCTTCCGGGCGCTGACGTTCGGCCGCTACGGCGCGGACGCCGAATTTCCGCGGCTGTCGGATCTCTACATCGGCTATCCGGAGTTCGTGCACGGCTACGGCGTCGGATCGTTCACGGCGCTCGAATGCCTGGGCGGTGGCAACACGCCGGAGTGTGGCGTGTTCAACGATCTCATCGGCAGCCGGCTCGCGGTCGCGAACGTCGAGGTGCGCGCGCCGCTCGTCGGGCTCTTCACGGGACGGCTCGAGTACGGACGGATCCCGGTGGATCTCGCGTTCTTCACGGACGCGGGCGTGACATGGACGAGCACGACGCGTCCGTCGTTCGCCGGCGGCACGCGCGGCGTCGTCCGCAGCATCGGCGGCGCCGTCCGCGTCAACGTCTTCGGCCGGCTCGTCGTCGAGCTCTCCGCCGCCCACCCCTACGATCGCGTCGAGCGCGGTGTGCAGTGGCAGTTGGGGATTAGAGAGGGATTTTAGACAGAGGACGGGGTTCTCCCCGACCCTGAAGGGTCGGGGCTCCACAGAGAGGCGGGCGGAGACTGCTTGCCCTGGGCTGCGGTTTGCTCCGTGGAGCCCTGGGCCTTCAGGCCCAGGGACAGCCGCGCTGCTTCTCAATGTCTCCCCAGCAGCTCGACTTCGACCTGCGCATCATTCAGGCACGCGCCGCCGCCGACGGGCGTCACGTCGTCGGGGATGAGCGCCAGCGGCGCCGAGCCGTTGAACGTGCTGCGACTCCACAGGCCCTTCGGCAGTGACACGGTGCCGGGGCGCACCTCCGGCGTCACGACCGCTTCGCATTCCACGACGCCGAGATCGTTCGAGATGCGGACCGAATCGCCGTCCGCGATCGACCGCGGGTGCGCGTCGTCCGGATGAATCGTCACGCGAACGATCGACGGCCGGCACTCGCCGAGCGTGGACGAGAGGGTGTGTCGGCTCGCGACGGTGATGAGGCGCAGGGGATGACGCGCCGAGTCGGGCGGTGCCGTGTACGCGTAGACGTTGGCGGCCGATCCCATGGACGCCGGGCAGAGCTGGATGCGGCCGTTTGCCGTCGCCGGATGCACGTCGACGAACTGGATCGGCCGTCCGTCTCCCGGTGCTGGCGGCGGCGCTCCTTCGAGGATGGCGGCTCGCGCCACATCCGGCAGCCGCGCGGCGACGTCCATGAGCGCGCCCGCTTCGCCCAAATCGAGATCGTCGTCACCAGATGTGAGGCCCAGCCGCGCGCTGAGCTCGCGGAACAGTTCCGGATTCGGCCGCGATTCACCGACCGCGTCAATCGCCGGTTGGACGAGCTGCAGATGATAGGCGCCTGTTCCAACGGTGATGTCGTAGTGCTCGAGGAAGGTCGTCGCCGGCAGAACGAGATCGGCGAAGTGGGCCGTATCGGTCATGACCTGGTCGTGAACGACCGTGAAGAGATCCTCGCGCGCGAGGCCTTCGCGCAGCCGACGCTGATCCGGCTCGTTCGAAAGCGGGTTGCCGTTGTAGACGAACAGCACGGAGACCGGCGGCGCATCGAGTGACGTCAGCGCGCGGCCGAGCTGGTGCATGTTGATCGTGCGTGTGTTGGTTGGCGGCGTGCCGATGAACGACTCGGTCGACAGGCCCCACGCCGGCGCGTTGTTCGCCGTGTACCCGCCGCCGCGCATGCCGAACTTGCCGCCGACCGCGGCGAGCGACAGGATGGCCATCGACGCGGCGCCGCCATGACGCGTGTGTTCCTGGCCGCGGCCGCAGCGGATGACGGCCGGCGACGTCGTGCCGTACCACTCGGCGAACGTCCGCAGCGCGCTCGGGTCGATTCCGGCTTCGGCTGCGGCGCACTCGATCGTCCACGGCTCGGCCGCCGCGCGCAGTGCCTCGACGCCGTCAGCATGCGCCGCGAGAAATGCCTCGTCTGCCCAGCCTTCGGTGAACATCGCACGGATGACGGCGAGCGCCACCGGCAGATCCGTGCCTGGCCGTACGGGCAGATGCAGATCCGCGGCTCCAGCCACCGCGGTCCGCCGCGGGTCGATGACGACGAGCTTGGCGCCGAGCTGCTGGGCGCGCGTGATCGGCGCCATCAAATGGAAGCCAGGCGCGGAAGGATTGAATCCCCAGATCACGATGAGCCGTGCCCCTTCGTAGTCGGGATACGCGACGCCCGGCATCGCACCGTTCATCGCGTCGGCTGCGGCGTCGGTCCACGTCCCAGAGATCGTGCGCGCCAGGCGCGACGCCCCGAAGCGCCGGAAGAACCGCGCGTCTTCGAGATCTCCGGTGAGGAGTCCGTTCGATCTGCCGTCGGCGTAGGGCAGGACCGCCTCGGATCCCCAGCGTTTGCGCGCGTCCTCGAGTCGTTCCACGAGAAGATCGAGCGCTTCGTCCCAGGTCACGCGTTCGAACGACGCGCGTCCCTTGGCGCCCTTCCTCACGGCGGGATACAGGATGCGTTCGCTGCTGTAGACGCGTCGATCGAAGCGGCGGACCTTGTCGCAGATGACGCCCGCGGTCGTGGGCGCGGCCGTGCTGCCGTCGATCTTCACGACGCGTCCGCGTTCGACGGTGACGGCGAGGCTGCAACTGTCCGGACAATCGAGCGGACACGCGGTGGCGACCGTCGATCGGCCCCAGGTCGTCGGCGGCGCAATGCGTGGCTGAGCCATCGTTCCAGTGTACACAGAAGCGCCAGGCGGACTGGGTGCGTCGGACCACGTACAATGACGATGGCTCCCGCCCCCAGACCCGGAGGATCCATGGCGAGCTTTCAGGACCGCGTGATCGGCGCACTCCAACTGCACACGGCCACGTTCGAGGACGTCGAGCACGATACGACCGCGACCACGCAAGCGGCCGTCGTGGTGGCGGCGGCCGCGGTGTCGGGCGCGCTGGCATCACTCCGCTACGGCGGCGCGGCGCTCGTCGGCATCGTGATGACGGCGATTCTGGCGGTCATCGGCTGGGCCGTCGGATCGCTCGTGCTGTGGCTCGTCGGCACGCGCATCCTGCCCGGCCGCAACACGGAAGCGGACTACGGCCAGTTGCTGCGCACGGTGGGGTTCGCGCAGGCGCCGGGACTGTTCGGCATCGTCGCGATCGTCCCCTTCTTCGGCCTGTTCGTGCGGCTCGCGATCGTCATCTGGAGTCTCGTCGCCGGCATCATCGCGGTGCGTCAGGCGCTCGACTACGACGACACGCTTCGCGCCGTCATCGTGTGCGTCATGGCGTGGGCGATCATGTTCGTCGCCACGCTCCTCGCCGGCATCCTCGGTTTTGGCGCGACGATGATGGCCGGGCATTTCGCGGGATGAGGCGCCATGGCTGACACTCCTCGTCCGCGCGTCGTCATCATCGGCGGCGGCTTCGGCGGCCTCAGCGCGGCCAAAGCGCTGAAGCACGCGCCGGTCGACGTGCTGCTCATCGATCGCCGCAACCATCACGTCTTCCAGCCGCTCCTCTATCAGGTGGCGACGGCCGGGCTGTCGCCGGGCGACATCGCGTCGCCGATCCGCTGGATCCTGCGGCGCCAGCAGAACGTCCAGGTCTGGCTCGCCGAGGCCGTGCGCGTCGACACCGCGCGGCGCGTCGTCGTCCTGACCGACGGCGACGTCAGCTACGACTACCTCATCCTCGCGTCCGGATCGACGCACGCGTATTTCGGTCACGACGAGTGGTGCCAGTACGCGCCCGGGCTGAAGACGCTCGAGGACGCGCTCGAGATGCGGCGCCGCGTGCTCGTGGCGTTCGAACAGGCGGAGCGCGAACCCGACAAGGCGAAACAGCGGCGGCTGCTGACGTTCGTCGTCGTCGGCGGCGGGCCGACGGGCGTCGAGCTCGCTGGCGCGCTCGCCGAGATCTCACGCCACGCGCTCGCCAACGACTTCCGCGCGATCGATCCGGAGTCGGCGCGCATCATCCTCGTCGAAGGCGGACCGAAGGTGCTGCCGACGTATTCGCCGGAGCTCTCGCAGTTCGCGCGGTCGGCGCTCGAGCGGCTCGGCGTGTCGGTGTGGACGGGCAGCCTCGTCACGAACGTCGAAGCGGACAAGGTGTCGGTCGGCGGGGAAGTGATCGAGGCGGGAACGATCCTCTGGGCCGCGGGCGTGGCGGCGTCGCCGGTTGGCGCGAGTCTCGGCGCGCCGCTCGATCGCGCGGGCCGCGTGCTCGTGCAGGACGACCTCAGCATCCCGGGCCATCCGGAAGTCACGGTCGTCGGCGATCTGTCGGCGCTGCGCAAACCCGACGGTGCATGGCACCCGGGCGTCGCGCAGGTCGCGATTCAGGAAGCGGAGCACGCCGCGCACAACATCGAGCGCGCGGTGGCCGGACAGGCGCCCGAGCCGTTCGTGTATCACAACCTCGGCAACCTCGCGACCATCGGCCGCAACTCCGCCGTGGCCGAATTGCCGCGCGTCCACATGAAGGGCTACAGCGCGTGGCTCTTCTGGCTGTTCGTGCACATCTTCAAGCTGATCGGCTTCCGCAATCGACTCTCGGTCATGACGCAGTGGGCGTTTTCGTACATGACCTATCAACGTTCGGTCCGGCTCATCACGGGGAACGACGGGTGGTCCGATCGCGAGTGACGCGGGCGACCCGCGTCCGCGGCTGGATAGCGGCTGGCGTCGTGGCCGCGGCGCTGGCGCTCCTGCCGGCGCCCGGCTGGCTCGTCGACGGCGTCTACGGCCGGCACGTCTATCCGGTCGTGCAGTCGATCGCGACGGCCATCACCAACCTCGCGCCGTTCGCTGTTCTCGACGCGCTCATCGTCGCCGCCGCGATCCTCGTCGTGTTCCGCGGCGTGCGCCTCTGGACGGTCGTTCACCGATCCGGTGCGCTTGCTGCGCTGTGGGAGGCGCTTCGCCGCATCGTCCGCGCCGTCGCCGTGGTGATCATCGTCTTTCTCGGCATGTGGGGATGCAACTATCGGCGGATGCCGCTCGCGCGATCGCTCGCCGGCGGCGCGCCCGCGCCCATCACGGTGGCGTCACTCGAGACGACGATCGTCGACGTGAACGCGCTGGCCGTGCGCGTGCGTCCGTCGATGACGGCGCAGC
>CALFMR010000379.1 GCA_937880585.1 uncultured Acidobacteriota bacterium | reverse complement strand
GCTCCCTCACCCCGCCGTCGGCGGCAGCCGCGCCGGGCCGTAGATGGCATCGCGGAAGCGCTTGTGCAGGTGCACCTTGTCGAAGGGCATCATCTGCGTGAAGAGCACCGCTTCCAGGTCGTTGACCGGGTCGACCCAGAAGAGCGTCGACGCGGCGCCGTCCCAGAAGAACTCGCCGACCTGGCCGTTGTTCTCGTCGGCGTCCTGCGGCGGACGCAGGCGAACGGCGAAGTCGATGCCGAAGCCCACCTGCCCTTTGCTCGGCAGCCACCAGCGCTCGGTGATCTTGTCGCTCAATTGATTGGTCGACATCAGCCGCACCGTCTCCGGTCGCAGCACACGCGCGCCGTCGAGCTCGCCGCCGTTCTGCAGCATCCGCGCGAACCGCATGTAGTTGTCGAGCGTCGTCGTCAGGCCGGAGCTGCCGGGCGTCATCGGCCAGTGGTTGAAGTTGTAGCGATAGTCCCGATCGTCGGGCTGGCGCGTGAACGTGCCGTCGTCCGCGCGATCGTAGATGACAGCCATGCGGCCGCGATCGGCTTCCGGCACGAAGTAGCGCGTCTCGGTCATCTGCAGCGGTCCGAGCACGTGTTCCTGGAGGTACTGCGCGTAAGGCTCGCCCGACAGCACCTCGACCAGGTGGGCCTGGATGTCGACGCCGTTCGAGTACCGCCAGTGTTCGCCCGGATGGTAGAGCAGCGGGATTGACGCCAGCTTCTCCGAGAGCTGCGCCAACGTGTTGTTGATGTTGGTCGGATCGGCGGCAGCGTAGAGCGGGCCGACGCCTTCGTCAGCGGGGCCGTTGGCGAAGCCGGCGGTGTGGCGCGTGATGTCCCGGACGAGAATCTGACGATGCGGCGCTTCGAGGATCGGCTGGCCGTTCGGACCGACGCCGGCGTAGACCCGCACGTTGCCGAATTCAGGCAGATACTTCGACAACGGATCGTCGAGGTTGAACTTGCCCTGTTCGTACAGCGTCATCAGCGTGACGCCGGTGACGGGCTTCGTCATCGAGAAGGCCTGCACGATGGTGTCACGCGCCATCGGCTTCTTCGCCTCGCGATCCGCGTCGCCGAACGCGCCGAAATAGACTTCGCGGCCGTGTTCGTAGACGAGCGCCGAGACGCCGACGATCGTGCCGTCCGACGTCATCTGCTGCAGCGTGTCGTTGATGCGCGCGACCGCGGCCGCGTCGACGATGTGCCGCCCGGGCGCCGATTGCGCGATGGCGGTCGTACCGGTCATGGTCCAGCCCGCGAAGGCGAGCGAGACAAGCGTGAGCCCTGCCAACAGTCGTGACATGTCCGTCCTCGGCGTGGTGTCGTGCTCGTGCTGTGTACGGGATGGCCCGCGCGTGCGTTTGCGAACCGGCCGCAGCTTACCCGGAGTCGAGAAACGAGGCAAGCCGCCGAGCGAGGGCGCGTTCACTGAGTCCTGGGCCCGCAGGCCCAGGGGAACCACCGATGTCTGTGAAACCGCACCGATCGGGATGCGCCGTTGGCGGCTCTCGCGCGGGTAAGATCAGCCACATGACGCGTGTTCCCGCCGCTGTTCTCGTCGTGGTCTTCGCCGTCGGGGCGTCCGTAACCGGCGCCTGTCGCCGCGTCGAGGCCCCCGGCGGGTCCGCGCCGCAGGCGCCGACGGCCGACGTCTTCAACGCGATCGCGGCGCGCGTCGATCCCCACGTCGACAAACCCCGCCTCATCGTCATGACCGACATCGCGAACGAGCCGGACGACCAGATGTCGATGGTCCGCCTGCTCGTCTACGCGAACATGTTCGATTTGGAAGGGCTCATCGCCGACACATCGACCTGGATGCGCAACCGTGTCCGGCCGGACGTCATCGAGCACGTCATCGACGCGTACGCGAAGGTCCAGCCCAATCTGTCGAAGCACGCGCCGGGTTTTCCCACGGCTGACGCGCTTCGCGCGCTCGTCACGACCGGACAACCCGGATACGGCATGGCGGCCGTCGGGACGGACAAGATGTCGCCCGGTGCCACACGCGTCATTGCCGCCGCCGATCGCGACGATCCGCGTCCGCTCTGGATCGTCGCCTGGGGCGGGACCAACACGCTGGCGCAAGCGCTCTTGCACGTCCGCGCGACGCGCCCGCCCGATCAGCTCGCGACGTTCATCGGCAAACTGCGTGTCTACGCGATCTCGGATCAAGACGACGCGGGACCGTGGATTCGGCGGGAATTTCCGACGCTCGATTACATCGCGATGCCGTCGACACAGGATGGCGACGAGTACTACCGCGCGACGTGGACCGGCATCAGCGGCGACCATTTCTATCGCAACGCGGACGGCGCGGACTTCACGACGTTCACCGACGCATGGGTCGATGCGAACATCCGCCGCAAGGGGCCGCTCGGCGCGCTTTACATTCCGCCGTGCTGTATCCACGAAGGCGATACGCCGTCATTCCTCGGCCTCATCGACAACGGTCTGGCGAGCGCGATGAGTCCCAGCTACGGCGGATGGGGCGGCCGCTATGTCTGGCGCCAGCCGTATGGCGAGACGCGCCCGCTCTGGACGCAAGGCGGCGACTCGTATCCGGGGAAGGACAGCTCGCGCGACACGGTCATAGGCATCGATGGACGGCCGCATACGTCGGATCAAGCGACCATCTGGCGCTGGCGCACGGCGTTCCAGCATGACTTCGCGGCGCGGATGGGCTGGACGGTGAAGGATCCCGCTCACGCCAACCACAACCCGCGCGTTGTCGTGAACGGCGAGTCGGGGACCGCGCCTGTCCTGATGACGGTGCACGCGGGCGGCGCCGTGACGCTCGACGCGGCCGGCACGACCGACCCGGACGGCGACGCGCTCAGCTACGACTGGTTCTTCTATCCGGAGGCCGGCATGGGCGTGCCCGGCCATCCGGTTTTCGCCGGTCCCCCCGTGCCCGTGGGCGGCGGCGGAACACGAGAAGAGGGCGGCATTCCCTCCGCGGCTCCTGGCGGTGCCCAGCAGCCACCCGCGCGGGTTGTCGTCACCGACGCGCACGCGTCGAAGACGCGCGTGCTGGCGCGCACGCCGGGCATCGCGCACGTCATCGTGGCGGTCGAAGATCATGGCACGCCGACGCTCACGTCTTATCGGCGGATCATTCTGACGATCCAGCCGTTAACGTCGAATTAACACGCCAGATCTTCGCGCGAAATCTCGCGTCGCTACCGTGGAACTCATGACCGGAGCCAATCGCTCCGGGAAGGAGTTCCTCACGTGCGAAGCGTACGCGACTGGTCCCTGATTCGAGCGCTCACGACGGCCTGCGGAGTGGCCGCGCTGGCCGTCCTGCTGCCGGCGTCGGGCCATGCCCAGACAAAGGCGCCTGACGACACCCCCAGCGTCAAGATCGGCGGCACGATCCTCGGCGATTACACCTACACGGACGCGCCCTCGGCGACCGACGCGTCGGGCAACTCGTACCACCCGAACGGCTTCTCGATCTCTCGCACCTACATCAACATCACCGGCCAGTTGTCGCACGTCGTCTCGTTCCGGTTGACGCCGGACGTCTCGCGTGAAACCGGTTCCGGCTCGTCGCTCAACGGCAGCCTGGACTTCCGCCTGAAGTACGCGTTTGCGCAGGTGAACCTGGGCGACTGGATGACGAAGGGATCCTGGGTCCGGCTCGGCCAGCAGCAGACGCCGCTCATCGACTACCAGGAGGGCATCTACCGGTACCGCTTCCAGGGCACGACGTTCACCGAGCGCGAGGGCTACCTGACGTCGTCGGACGCCGGCGCGTCGTTCCACTACGCGTTCGCGAAGGACTACGGCGACGTGCATGTCGGTGTCTACAACGGCGAAGGCTATTCGCACGCCGAAGCCAACGATCGGAAGGCGTTGCAGGTGCGCGCCACGGTGCGTCCGTTCGCCGAGGGTGGCGCGGCGCTGCACGGCCTGCGCGCGACCGTGTTCTACGACGGCGACAGCTACACGCGCGACGCGACGCGGCGGCGCGTGCTCGGCGAGCTGACCTACGAGCACCACTACGTGAACGCGGGCTTCGACTATCTCAACACACGCGACCAGCCGCCCGTCGTCGCGCCGGAGCTGCGCGGCAGCGGCTACTCATTCTGGATTACGCCGAAGCTCGGCGCGGGCTTCGAAGTGCTCGTGCGCTACGACCACATGACGCCCGACACCACCTTCGACAGCCAGGCCCGCACGCGGACGATTGCGGGCGTGTCGCGCTGGTTCACGTATCCGGGTGGTCTCAACTCCGCGATTCTCGTCGACTACGAGCAGGTGAATGGCGACGACTTCACGCCCGCGCAACCCGAACAGCGCCGGATTGCCGTGCACGCGCAACTGAACTTCTGAACGCCTGTCGCCGCCCGGCTCCCCCGGGCGCGACGGGCCACATCTCGCTTGGAGGCACACGTGACGAAGGCATGGCAACGAGGAATCGCCGTGGCAGCGATGGGCGCGACCGCCCTGCTGGCGGCTTGGTCGTCGGCTCCGGTCGTGGGCGCGCAGGGCGCCACGACGCTCACGGGCGCCGGCTCGACGTTCATCAATCCACTGCTGTCGCGGTGGTCGAAGGAGTACAACACGCTCCACCCCGACGTGCGGATCAACTACCAGTCGATCGGATCGGGCGGCGGTCGGCAGCAGTTCCTGGCCAAGACGGTCGCCTTCGGTGCGAGCGACGCTCCCTTGACCGACGAACAGCTCGCGCAGGGTGGTGGCGAGACGGCTATCGTGCACGTCCCCATGACCCAGGGGTCGGTCGTGATCGCCTACAACCTGCAAGGGTTGCCGAGCGCCATCAAGTTCAGTCCCGCGACGATTGCCGGGATGTATCTCGGCACGATCAAGATGTGGAACGACCCGAAGATTGCCGCTGACAATCCCGGCCTCACGCTGCCGCGGCGTCCGGTGCTCGTGGTGCACCGCTCCGACGGATCGGGCACGACCGACATCTTCACCGACTACCTGAGCAAGGTCAGCCCCGAGTGGAAGGACAAGGTCGGGCACGGCACGTCGGTCCAGTGGCCGGTAGGCATCGGCGGGCAGGGCAACGAAGGCGTGGCCAATCAGGTGCGCAACACGGTCGGCGGCGTCGGCTACATGGAGCTCGCCTACGCGCGGCAGAACAACATCCCCTACGGACCGGTCAAGAACCGCGCGGGGAACTACGTCGATCCGTCGCCGGCCAACGTGACGAACGCGGCGTCGTCGCTCGCGAGTCTGCCGGCCGACCTGCGATTCTCAATCACCGACCAGCCCGGACCCCAGGCGTATCCGATCGCCGGCACGACCTGGGTGCTGCTCTATCGGAAGCAGGACGATCCGAAGGTCGGACGGCTCGTGACGGAGTTCGCGTCATGGGCGATTCACGACGGCCAGCGCTACGCCAACGAGCTGGACTACGCGGCGCTCGCGCCCAACCTCGTGCAGAAGGCCGACGCGGCCCTGCACTCGATTACCTGCGGCGGCAGCCCTTGCCTGTCGAAGTAGTCGCACGCGCGAGCCGCGCGCTCGCAACACGGCCGGGCGTCGTCACGATGACGACGCCCGGTGCGTTGAGAGGTGGGACGACCTGATGACGAACACGTTGGCCGTGGCGGAATCCAACGGACCGTCGGCGTCGCGATCGCCCGCGGTCCGTCCGGCCGTCCGGCGGCTCGCCCGGATGGACGTCGCGTTCGACACGGCGATCGCCGGCACGGTCTGGATCGTGCTCGCGATTTTCGTGTGCATCTTCGCCGTGCTCGTCGACGGCGCCTGGCCGGCGATGCGCCAATTCGGGCCCGGCTTCGTCGTCCGCTCGGGATGGGATCCGGTTCATCTGCGCTTCGGTGCGCTGCCGTTCATCGTCGGCACGGTGCTCGTCGCGTTCGGTGCGATGGTCATCGCCGGCGGGATCGGACTTCTGACCGCCGTCTGCATGACCGAGCTGCTGCCGCGATGGCTGCAGGCGCCGGTCGCGTATCTCATCGAGCTGCTCGCGTTCATCCCGAGCGTGGTCTACGGGTTGTTCGGGTTGCTCGTGCTCGCGCCGCTTCTGCAGACGGTCGTGCAGCCGTGGCTGCTCGATCATCTCGGGCCGTACTTCGATGTCTTCAACGGACCGCCCTACGGCGTCGGGTACCTGTGCGCGACGTTGATCCTCGCCCTCATGCTCGTGCCGCTCATCGTCGCACTGGCGCGCGAGGCACTGCTGCTCGTGCCGAACAGCCAGAAGCAGGGCGCGCTCGCGCTCGGCGCCACGCGATGGAGCGTCGTGTGGCACGTCACCCTCCCGTACGCGCGCAACGGGATTCTCGGCGGCATCATCCTGGCGCTCGGGCGCGCGCTCGGCGAAACGATGGCCGTTGCGATGACGATTGGCGGCGGCTATCACTTGCCGAAG
>CALFMR010000378.1 GCA_937880585.1 uncultured Acidobacteriota bacterium | reverse complement strand
ATTCGCGCGCCGAGCCGCTCGGCGAGCGTCGTCTTGCCGAGGCCCGTGGGACCTTCGATCGCCAGATAGCGAAAGTCCAAGATGGCGAAGTATAGCAGCGAGCCGCGGCGACTCCCCGAACCGCTGCGCTACGATACCCGCATGGCACGAAGACGCCTTGGATTCGCGATCGTCTGGCTCGCGGCGGCCGCCGCTGCGGCCGCGATCGGCGCCGGCTGCAAATCCGTTCCCACCGCGCCCGCCGAGACGACGCCGGCGAAACCGGCCGCGTCACTCGACACGAAGATTGCGTGGACGCTGCGGCTCGAACAGCAGCGCGTGCTGCGCGATCCGGATGTGACGCCGCCGGCGTCGCGTCCGGCGGGCACGCCTCGGGCGAACGCGCTGCGACCTGCGGCTGATCCGGATCTCGTCGCGCTGTCGCTGGATCCATCCGCCGCGCTGCGGCGCCGGGCCGTGCTCGCCATCGGCCGCGTCGGGTTGCCTGAGGGCACGACCGCACTCGTCGACGCGCTCACCGACAGCGAGCCCGACGTGCGCGCCATGGCGGCGTTCGCGCTAGGCCTTGCCGGCGGCCCCGACGTCATGGCGACGCTGGAGCACGCGCTGGCTGACGAAGCGCCCGTCGTGCGGGCGCGGGCGATGGACGCGATCGGTCTCATTGCCGATCGCTGCCGGGTGGACGCGAGCGCGTGCGGAGCGTCTGCGGCGGCGGCAGCCGACCATGCCGAGTCCGCGCGCTCTCAGTCATCGACGCCGCCCGCGAGTCAGCCATCGTCGACGGTCGACCTCGGCGCCGCTGCCTCGGCCGTCGCGCAGGCCGCTGCCGGGTGCGGGCCGGTCGTCGCGACGCTCGCGCCCGATGCGACGGACGTCTCGCCGGACGCCGACGCCTGCCGCGCCGCGCTCTTCGCGCTCGCGCGCCTGGGGCAGTACGACGCGCTCGCGCGTGTCGCGCTCGACGCATCTGGACAGCCGGCGTCGACGTGGTGGCCGATCGCCTCCGCGCTCGCGCGGATCACCGACCGGCGCGCGGCCGCCGCACTTCGTGCGCTGGCCGCCACGCCGACGACCGACACGCGCGTGTTCGCGCTTGGCGGTCTTGCGGCGGTCAAGGATGCCGGAACCGCCGGCCTTGCGCGTCCTATCGCGCTCGACGCGGCCGCCGCGCTGCCGCTGCGCGCCGCCGCGGTTCGGGCACTCGGAACTGTCGGCGGGCAGGATGCGACTGCCGCGTTGCTGCAACTGCTCACGACGCCCGATCTTCCCGTGCCCTTGCACCTGGCTGTCATCGCCGCCCTCGGCCAGACGCGATCGCGGTCGGCGTTCGATCCGCTGCTCGACTGGCTGACGGCGCCCAATCCCGCGGTCCGGGCCGCCGCGATGCGGTCGCTCGCCGCCATCGATCCGGATGCCTTTCTGACCGTGCAGGCGAGTCTTGGGCCCGACGCCGACTGGTCCGTGCGCGCGGCGTTGGCCTCGGTGCTCGGCGGTCTGTCAGCGGATCGCGTGACGGCGGCGATCGAAGATCTCGTGACCGACGCTGACGCGCGCGTGCACGGTCCGGCGCTCGAAGCGCTCGTCGCTGTGCATGCGCCCGACGCGACATCGCGTCTCTTCGCCGCGCTCGAAGCCGGCGACGTGGCCGAGCGCGCGACCGCGGCCGAGCTCGTCGGCCGCACCCGTCCCGAGGGCGGCGCCGCGCGACTCGTGGCGGCGTATGAACGCGGTCTGGCCGATGGGACCGGTGATGCACGTGACGCCGCCGTATCGGCGCTCGCGCAGTACAGCCACGCCGATGCCGAGACGACTTGGCGCAAGGCGCTCGCCGATCCGGCCTGGCCGGTTCGCGTGCACGCGGCCCGGCTCCTGCGCAACGCCGGTGTTGCCGATGCCGCACCCGAGCGTCCCGCGCCGCTCCGCCAGCCGGCGTCGTTCTTCTCGTCGGACGCGCTTCTGCATCCGACGTACTCGCCACATGCGTTCGTCGAGACGCCCCACGGTACGATCGAGATCGAGTTGAATGTCGTCGACGCGGGCGTGACGTCGCTGAACTTCATCGCGCTCGCGCGCGCCGGGTTCTTCAACGGCACGCGGATCCATCGAGTCGTGCCGGGTGTGCTCGTGCAGGGTGGGGATCCGCGCGGCGATGGGACAGGCGGACCGGGATATACGCTCGTCGACGAGCTCAGCCCGCGTCCGTTCGTGCGCGGTACGGTCGGCATGGCGCTCGCCGGACCGGACACGGGCGGCAGCCAGTGGTTCATCACGCTCGTGCCGCAGCCGCGGCTCGACGCGAAGTACACGGTGTTCGGTCACGTCGTGCGTGGCTGGGACGTGCTGGATCAGGTGGCGCCCTGGGACGCGATCGAGCGCGTGCGGATCTGGGACGGCGTGTCGTTCGAGTGAGGATGGACGCGGCGGCTCCGGTGAGCCGCCGCGTGTCGAGAAAAAAAGGGGGCGGCGATCGCCCCCTTTTTCTTCTAGCGGGAGGGCGTGCTTACCGCTTTTTGCCGCCCTTCTTCTTCCCGCCCTTGGCTGCTTTCTTTGCCATGTTCGTCGTCCCCCCTTTCATCGTGAGGTAGTGCACAGGTGCTCAACCGTGCTGCGGCGCCGCGGCCTCTCGGCCCGCCCGGCCCGCACGCATGGCGTCCTGGCTTCGTCGCGAACGCGGCGCCGTCACGGCGCGGCACGTCCGGCAACTCACAAAAAAAGGGCGCGGGCATCGCGATGCCCGCACCCTTGCTGAATCACGCCGGCGTGTCCGCAGCGGTGTCGTAACCCCCGCGCGCGTGTCCGAGATCGCCTGCCGTCGTGATCCATGCGCATTGCCGAAAGAAACCGACCGACCGCTCGGTTGAGCAGTACCCCATGAATAGGCTGAGCCGGTTGCTCTCACGCAAGATGTAGATTATGGACGAGTTCGGAAGACTGTCAAGCACAAAGTGATCAGTTTTGTCAAAAACTGATCGCGATGCGAGGCGTCAGCCCGCCGTCGTGCGCCGATCGCGCGCCGCCGCGTGACGATCGAGCGCCAGCGCGATCACGCGATCGAGGAGCGTGGGGTAATCGACGCCGCTCGCGGCCCACAACTTCGCGTACATGCTGATCGTGGTGAAGCCCGGCAGCGTGTTGATCTCGTTGACGAACAGATCGCCGGTCGCGCGACTGAGCAGGAAGTCCACGCGCGCGAGTCCGGATCCATCGATCGCGTCGAAGGCGATGAGCGACTGCCGCTGCACCTCGGCCATCGTTGCGGCGTCGAGCAGGGCCGGAATCTCGAGACGCGATCCGGCGTCGAGGTACTTGGACGCGTAGTCGTAGAACGCGCCGGCGGGAACAATCTCGCCGGCGACCGACGCCTGCGCCGGTTCGCCGCCGATCACGGCGCACTCGAGTTCGCGCGCGTCGACGACCGCGGCTTCGACGACGGCCTTGCTGTCATACGTGAAGGCGAGATCGAGCGCGCGGCCAAGCTCGTCTCGCGCGTCGACCTTCGAGATGCCGAGGCTCGATCCCATGTTGGCCGGCTTGACGAAGACGGGATAGGGCAGCGCGTCTTCAATCGTGCGCGTGACGTCGGCGGGATCGGCCCGCCACGCGGCCGTGCGCACGACGACCCAGTCCGGCACGCGCAAGCCGCTCGCGCGAAAGATCGTCTTCGCGACCGCCTTGTCCATGCCGACCGCCGACGCGAGCACGCCACAGCCGACATAGGGCACCTCGGCGAGCTCGAGCAGGCCCTGGACCGTGCCGTCCTCGCCCCGCGGACCGTGGAGGACGGGAAACACGACGTCGAGCGCGAGCCCGGTGATCGTCACCTGCTCATCGCCGGTCTCGGGCTCGGACGCACGACGATCGACGAGCACGAGCGTGTCATCGCTCGGACGCGGCGGCAGGAGGACGTCGCGTCCAGCGCGCGGACGCGCTTCGCTCCGCATCTGATCGATGACCTCGGCGGCTGACGCCGCCGAAGGCGCGCGATCGGGCAGCACCCACCGGCCATCCTTTTCAATGCGGATAGCGATGGGCTCGTACCGCTGGCGATCGAGATTGGCGAAGACGGCGGCAGCCGAGGCGAGCGAGACTTCGTGTTCGCCCGATCGGCCTCCGTACACCACGCCGACGCGCAGACGCTTCACGAGAGTGGAAGGAACGGAGACACGCGATCGGCGGGCGACACGCGGGAGTCATTATAGGCTAAGCGCCGTGGCCGACCGCTTCGCGTTCGAGATTCTCGCCCGGTCGGGCCGCGCGCGGCGCGGACGCCTCCATCTCGCGCACGGCGACGTCGAGACGCCGGCATTCATGCCGGTCGGCACGCGCGGCGCGATCAAGGCGTTGACGATCGACGCCGTCGAGGCGCTCGGCGCCGACATCATCCTCGCGAACACGTACCATCTGCACGTGCGGCCGGGCGATGCGCGCATCGCCGCGCTCGGCGGGCTGCACGCGTTCATCGGCTGGTCTCGGCCGATCCTCACCGACTCGGGTGGCTACCAGGTGTTCTCGCTCGCCGCGCGGCGTCGCGTGTCGGATGCGGGCGTCGTCTTTCAATCGCATCTTGACGGGCGGCCGCTCGAGCTCTCGCCCGAGTCGGCGGTCGACATCCAGGCGCGCATCGGCGCGGACATCGCGATGATGTTCGACGAATGCGTCGGCTGGCCGGCGACGCACGACCAGGCCGAGGCGGCCATGACCCGTACGCTCCGCTGGGCGCGCCGCGGGCGCGACCGCTTTCTCGCGCTCCAGGCCGGCGACGAGCCATCCATCGTGCGATCGACACCCGGGCAGGTACAGTTCGGCATCGTGCAGGGCGGCACGTTTCCCGACCTGCGCGATCGAAGCGTCGACGGCACGCTGGCCGTCGGCTTCGACGCCTATGCGATCGGCGGTCTCTCGGTGGGCGAGCCGTCGGATCTGATGTACGAGATGGTCGAGCGCGTCGCGGGGCAGCTCCCCGACGATCGGCCGCGCTACGTGATGGGCACGGGGACGCCCGACGACCTGGTTGCGTGCGTGGCGCGCGGCGTGGATCTGTTCGACTGCGTGCTGCCGACGCGCAACGCGCGCAACGGGCAGCTCTTCACGCGAGAAGGACCGATCTCGATCAAGAATGCGCGGTATGCCGACGACCTGACGCCGCCCGATCCGGCGTGTGGCTGCGCGACGTGCCGCCGGCATTCGCGGGCCTATCTGCGGCACCTGTTCATGAGCGGCGAGATGAGCGCCGCGGCCCTCAATACGGCCCATAATCTGCACTTTTACCTTGACACCATGCGGTCGATCAGGAAGGCTATTGAGTTCGGAACCTTCGAGTCCTTCGCGAACGCGTTCCTCGAGACGTATTCTCGCCATCGATCGATCTCATGACCGCACCTAGTCCGCTTCCGTTCGTCGTGGCCATGTCGCAGCCCGGCCAGGCGCCCCAGAGTCTCTGGGTGTCGCTGATGCCGTTCGCGCTGATGATCCTCATCTTCTATTTATTGGTGCTGATGCCGATGCGGCGGCGCCAGAAGAAGGTGACCGATTTCCAGTCGAGCCTGAAGGTGGGCGATCGCATCGTCACGACCAGCGGCATCTACGGCCTCGTCACGAAGCTCGACGAGAAGACCGTCCAGGTGCAGATTGCCGACAAGGTGCGCGTCGAGATCGCGCGTGCGGCCATTGGCGGCTATCAGGGCCAGGAGCCGGTCGTCGCCCGCGAGGGCGGCGCAATCTAGGCGCCATGGTCCCGTCCGCCACGGATCCCAGCCATGTATAAGAACCTCCGGTGGAAGCTGCTCGTCGTCCTGGCCGTCACGGCGCTCGCCGTCTGGTCGTTCTCGCCGCCGAGCCAGAAGATCAAACTCGGTCTCGACCTCAAGGGCGGCCTCCATCTCGTCCTCGGCGTACAGACCGACGACGCCCTGAAGCTCGAGACCGATACGACGGCGGCGCAACTGCAGTCGGCCCTCAAGGACGAAAGCGTCACGGTCACGACGAAGACGATCGACCCGACGTCGTTCGAGGTGGACGGCGTGCCGGCCGCGAGTGACCAGGCGTTCCGCACGCTCGCGGACTCGCAGACGAGCGGTTCTTACGATCGCGACGCGCGAGGCGGCGGCGCGTACGTGTTCAAGATGAAGCCGAACATCGTCGTGCAGCGGCGCGCCGAGACGGTGACGCAGGCGATCCAGACGATCGAGCGGCGCGTGAACGAGCTGGGCGTGTCCGAGCCGGTCGTCATGCCGTACGGGGCGCGCAACGACCAGATCATCGTGCAGCTGCCGGGCATGTCCGACGTGGCGCGCGCGAAGGAGATCATCGGCAAGACGGCCGTGCTCGAGCTGAAGCTCGTCCAGGCCGGGCCGGCCGATCGCGCGACCCTGCTCGCGCCCTACGGCGGCCAGGTGCCGGCCGACATGGATTTGGTGCCTGACACCTCGACGGCGCCGGGGAGCACGACGGGCTCGTTTTACCTGCTGCAGCACGTCCCGGTCATCACGGGCCGCGACCTGCGCAGCGCGCGGACGACGACCGATCAGTACAACGCCCCTGCGGTCAGCTTCACGCTGAACAGCGACGGCGCGGCACGCTTCGGGCGCGCGACGGCGTCCAACATCGGCCGCGGGCTCGCGATCGTGCTCGACAACCAGGTGATGTCGGCGCCGCGCATCGACGGCGCGATTACGACCGACGGCCAGATCACGGGCCGGTTCACACAGCAGGAAGCCTCGGACTTGTCGCTGGTCCTGCGGTCGGGCTCGCTGCCGGCGTCGCTCACCTACGAGGAGCAGCAGGAGGTCGGGCCGTCGCTCGGCGCCGACTCGATCCGCGCCGGCATTCTGGCGTCGCTCATCGGCCTCGCGCTCGTCACGGCGTTCATGCTCACCTACTACAAGCTGTCGGGGCTGAACGCGTTCGTGTCGATCGCGCTGAACCTCGTCATCCTGCTCGGCTTCATGTCGTATCTCGGCGCGGTCATGACGCTGCCCGGCATTGCCGGCTTCATCCTGACGATCGGCATGGGCGTCGACTCGAACGTGCTCATCTTCGAGCGCATCCGCGAGGAGCTCGAGGCGAACAAGGGCGCGCGGCAGGCCATTGCGGCCGGGTTCGATCGCGTGTTCATCACGATCGTCGACACGCACGTCTCGTCGCTCATCGCGGCGGGCTTCCTCTTCCAGTTCGGCACCGGGCCCATCCGCGGCTTCGCCACGACGCTGTTCTTCGGCCTGATCTCGAACGTCTTCACGTCGGTGTTCGTCTCACGCGCGCTGTTCGAGCTCGAGCTGTCGAAGCGGCGGGCGGGCGCAGCCGTCAGCATCTAGCCGGGAGTGCCCTCCATGCGCATCTTCGCCCACGCGAATTACAACTTCATCAAGTGGCGCTGGCACGCCCTGATCGTGTCGCTCGTGCTCATCTGGGCGGGCGTGGCCCACGTCATCTGGCTCGGCGGGCTGCCGCTCGGCATCGACTTCTCGGGCGGCACCGTCGTCGTGCTCCAGTTCGACCACCCCACGAGCGTCCAGGCCGTGCGCGACGGGCTCGGGCCGGCGGGGCAGGACGCCGTCGTGCAGAGCTACGGCGACGCCTCGCGGCACCAGGTCATGGTCCGGCTGCCCGAGACCGGCGGCGAGGGCGCGAACCTCGATGAGCTGGCCGGTCGCATCCAGCAGTCGATTCAGGCCGCCAACATCGGGACCTTTACGGTCGTCAGCCGCCAGATGGTCGGTCCGGCCGTCGGCCACGACCTGCAGCAACGCGGCATCTGGGCGACGCTCACGGCGCTCGGCGGCATTCTCATCTACGTCGCCTTCCGCTTCCGGTTGACGTTCGCCATCGGCGCCATCGTCGCGACGTTCCACGACATCCTCATCACGCTCGTCTTTCTCACCTGGTTCCACTACGACCTGTCGCTGAACATCATCGCCGCGATCCTCACGATCGCCGGCTACTCGGTCAACGACACGATCGTCGTCTTCGACCGCGTGCGCGAGGATCAGCGGCTCATGCGACGCGCGCCGCTCGACGAGATCGTCAACGCCGCGGTGAACCAGACGCTCGGCCGTACGATCATCACGTCGGGTACGACGTTCCTCGCCGTGCTCGCGCTGTACCTGTTCGGCGGCGAAGTGCTCCGCGGTTTCGCGTTCACGATGCTCATCGGCATCATCACGGGCACGTATTCGACCGTGTTCATCGCCGCGTCGATCGCGATCATTCTCAGCCGTCGGAATCGTCCCGTGGCGGCTGCCGCCGCGACGACGCCGGCCCGGACGACCGACGTGAAGCGGCGGCGTCGAGCCTGACGCGCCGCCGGGCGGCGGATCGCCCGCGCGGCCGGCGCGGCGCGCTCCCGAGGCGATCATGTGGCAGACGCTTCGTCGGACGTTCCTGACGGGATTCTTCGTCACCGTGCCGCTCGTCGTGAGCGTCCTGGCGCTCGTCTGGATCTTCCGCGGCGCCGATCGGCTGACGAGCGGGCTCGGCGAGCGCGTCCTCGGCGTCCACGTGCCGGGCCTCGGCATCCTGGCCACGGCCGTCTTCGTGCTCGCGGTTGGCGCGGTTGCGACCAACGTCTTCGGACGGCGCGTTCTGCAGCGCGGCGAGCAGCTCCTCCTGCACGTGCCGCTCTTCCGCACGATCTATGCGCCGGTCAAGCAGCTCATCACGGCGTTCGCGCCCGACAACGAAGTCGGCTTCAAGCGGATGGTGCTCGTCGAGGAGCCGCCCGGCCGATTCGTCCTCGGCTTCCTCATGAAGGAATTCACGGTCGATCGCGGCCGCGGCCTCGAGCGGCTGCTCGCGATCTACGTGCCGACCAATCACCTGTATCTGGGCGATATCGTCGTCTGTCCGCCTGAGCGCGCTTCGTATCCCGAGCTCTCGGTCGAGGAAGGCGTGCGCGTGTTCCTCACCGGCGGGATGGGGCTGCCCGACGAGGTTCGCGCGCCGCACGAGCCCACCCACGGCTCATCGCCAACCGCCTGATCGCCGCGTGCTGGACGGTCGCATCCACCGAACCGCGGGCGCCGGGCCGGTCCTTGCCTTTCCCAAATCGGCAGAAGCCGCCTATGCTATGCGCCGGTTCCGGCGGCTCACCACTCAGGAGAGGGCGATGATGAGCGACACGACTGAGAGAGGGACGATGGCGAACGGATGGGGGCGCCGCCTCTCGGCCGCGACAGTCTTGGCGCTGACCGCGGGGGCCGGCTTGGCTCGCGCGCAGGCGTTGGCCCCGGACGCCGCCACGCATCAGGCCG
>CALFMR010000377.1 GCA_937880585.1 uncultured Acidobacteriota bacterium | reverse complement strand
TTTGCAATGCGTTGGGGCCCCACCCCCAACGCTACGGCGCTTCGCCGCCCTCGCTACGCTCGGGGCTCGCGGTGTCATCTTTTTTTAACTTCTGGCTTCTAGCTTCGACCTTCTAACTTTTTCGTCAGGCCCCATCTGTCCGATACTGCATCGGCGTCAGTCCCGTGACTTTGCGGAAGACGCGGCAGAAATACGCGGCGTCGCTGTAGCCGCACGTGGCGGCGATCTCCTTCACGCTCATCCGATAGCTCTGCAGCATGAACTTGGCGCGGTTGACGCGGACCATGTTCACGTAGTCGTTGAACCGCATCGATCCTTCCAGCGAGAATAGGCGTGAGATGTGGTTCGGGGCGAGGCCGAAGCGTTCGGCGACCGACTCCCGGCTGAGCGATCGATTCTGGAAGTTCTCGGCAACGAAGAGGCAGATCGACTCGTAGGTCAGCGTGGCCTTGCGGTACGGGTGCGGCTCGGCCGTCTTCAGCAGCCGCACGCACGCGTGCAGGAGCGACTCGGTCAGCAGCCGGCTCAGCGGCTCGCGCGCGCTGTCCATCGCGCTCACGACGAGCGCGTTGAGGATGCTGCGCGTCAGCGCGTCGTGCGCGCCGTGGACGTTCGTCTTGAGCGCCTCGCGCGGGATCTCCGTCGCGCCGTCGTGCCTGACGAGGCTGAAGCCGATCTGCTGCTGGCCGAACAGGCACGTGAGCACCGTCACCCGGCGCGACCACTGCGGCCGGTCCCAGGCGTTGCCCGGCACGAACACGGCCTGGCCGCGGACCGGACGGATCGTCTTCGTCCGTCCCTGCCGCGCGATCTCGATCGTGTGGGCGCCTTCGATCGGGATCGAGAGCCGCGGAAAATGCGTGACGTAGGCGAGCGTCGGCGGCGCCGTGCTGCCGTCGGCCACGTGCACCTGGCGCACGCGCGTGCCGGCGAGCAGGCGCTCGAGCTCGCGGACGATCACGCGCTGAGCCTTCGCCCGTCCGGCGGGGCTCGTCCGCGGGACGAGAGCGGGGCGGCTGGGGGAGGGCATGGGCGGCTTGTCCAGGAAATGTTAGCTTTGTCCAATCAATATCACATCTTTCGTCTTTCCCCGATGACCAGGCTCGCCCATACTCCCCACCTGCGGAGTCGTCGTTGTTGGACCTGCTGAAGCACCTTCGGCAGCACCTCTTGACGGGTGTGTCGCACGCCATTCCGTTCATCGCGTGCGGCGGGATCCTTCTGGCGTGTTCGATTGCGCTCGCGCCGATGACGCCGACCGGTCCTGATTTCTCCGCCTCGCCCACGCTGGAGCTCATCCACGAGCTCGGGACCGGCGCGTTCCAGTTGATGCTGCCGGTTCTCGCGGGCTACATCGCGTATTCGATTGCCGGTCGTCCCGGCCTCGTGCCCGGCTTCATCGGCGGATTTCTGTCCGATCGCGTGGAGGCCGGGTTCCTCGGCGCGCTGCTCGCCGGGCTCGTGGCCGGCTACGTGGCCGAGGCCATCAAGAAGGTTCGCGTGCCGCTCTGGGCGCGGCCCGTCATGCCCATCCTCGTGCTGCCCGTGCTCTCGTCGATCGTCGTCGGCGTGCTGATGCTCAAGATCGTCGGTGGGCCGATCGCGCTCCTCATGGCGGGCACCAACGAGCTGCTCGCCAATCTCAGTTCCGGCAACGGCGCGCTGCTCGGGTTGATCCTCGGCGCCATGATCGCGATCGACATGGGCGGGCCGATCAACAAGACCGCGTTCTTCTTCGGCGCCGCGATGATCCGCGAAGGCGACTTCCGCATCATGGGCGCGTGCGCGGCCGCCATCTGCACGCCGCCGCTCGGCATGGGGCTCGCGACGCTCGTGCGGCGTCACCTCTGGAGTCGTGAAGAACGCGAAGCGGGTCTTGCGGGCCTGACGATGGGGATGGTCGGGATCACGGAGGGCGCGATCCCGTTTGCCGCGGCCGATCCGCTCCGCGTCATTCCGTGCATCATGGCCGGTTCCATGGTAGCGTCGGTCATCGCCATGATGAGCGGCGTGGGCGACCACGCACCGCATGGCGGCCCGATCGTCCTGCCCATCATCGATCACAAGTTCGCCTATGTGATCGCCATTCTGGCCGGTACGGCTGTGACTTCGCTCTCGAGCATCGTCCTGCGGTTGCGGTCGCGGCGGCGGGGGCGCGTCGGCAAGGGAGGTGTCATGAAGATCGTCGCAGTCACCGCGTGCCCGACGGGCATCGCGCACACCTACATGGCGGCCGAGCAGCTCGGCAAGACCGCCCGCGCCCTCGGCCATCAGATCAAAGTGGAGACCCAGGGCGCGATGGGCATCGAGAACGAGCTCTCCGAGCACGACATCCGCGAAGCGGAAGTCGCGATCTTCGCGGCCGACATCGCGGTCGAGAAGCGCGAGCGCTTCGAAGCCATCCGTGTCATCCAGGTCCCGGTCCGCGAAGCGATCAGCAACGCGAGCGCCCTGCTGGCACGCGTCTCCGCCTAGTGCCGCCGAGGACGTCCCGATTGCCGCTCGATTTCTCGTTCACCTGCGTGCTCGCCAGCGGGCTGCACGCCCGGCCGGCGAGCCGTCTCGCGGAGGCCGCGCAGCCGTTCCAGTCGGCGTGCGTCCTCTCGAACGAGCGCAGCGGCGCGGTCGCGAACGTGAAGAGCGTGCTGGCCGTACTCGCGGCCGACGTATCGGACGGCGACCGCTGCCGCATCCGCGTCGACGGCCCTGACGAGATCGCGGCGGCCGCCGCGTTGCGCCTGTTCGTCGAGCGCGACCTTCCGCGCGCCGATGACCCGCCGGTCACGGCACGCACCGAGACGACGGCCGGCGGCATGCGGCTGCCGCGCGTGCTCGCGCGCTCGAGCGCGCGGTACAGCGTCGGTCTCGCCGTCAGCTCGGGCATCGGCGTCGGCGAAGCCGTGCTCGTACGCGACATGGCCTGGCCGGCCGACATCGCGCAGGAGCGCGCCGGCGATCCGGTGATCGAACAGGGCCGGGTGACGCGTGCCATCGCGCTCGTCGAGGCGTCGATCCGCGCGCTCCAGGCGCACGGCGTCTCGGGCGTCGAAGCCGCGATCCTCGGCGCGCACGCGGCCATCGTCGCCGACGTGTCGCTCGCCGAAACGATTGCCGCGCGCATTGCCGCGGGACGATCGGCCGGACAGGCCGTCATCGACGCCGGCGAGCTCTTCGCCGCGCGGCTGCGCGGCGCGGCGAATCCGGCGCTCCGCGAGCGGGCCGCCGACATCCAGGACATCTGCCGCCAGGTGCTCGACGCGCTGTACGGGCGGTCCGCCTCGCGGCTGGCCACGCGGCTCACGACGCCGTCGGTGATCGTGGCCGAGACGCTCTCGCCGCAGCAGTTGCTCGCGTTCGATCGCCAGTGGGTGAGCGGGCTCGTGCTCGAGAACGCCGGCACGACGTCGCACACCGTGATTCTGGCGCGGTCGTTCGGCATCCCGGCGATTGTCGGCGTGCCGCGCGTGACACGCACGCTCGCGGCGGCCGAGCCGGTCATCGTCGACGGCCATCGCGGCCTCGTCGTGACGCACCTCGCGCCCGAGACGCGCCGCTTCTACGATCACGAACGCCGCCGCCGGCGCTCGCGGCAAGCCGCGCTCGCGCGCGTGTCGGCGGCCCCCGCGCTCACGGTCGATGGCCGGCGCATCGAGGTCGGCGCCAACGTGTCGTCGGCCGAGGAGCTCGGGCCGGCGCGCGGGAGCGGCGCGGACGGCATCGGCCTCTTCCGTACGGAGCTGCTCTTTTCCGAGCGCAGCGACATGCCGTCCGAAGACACGCAGTGCCGGATCTACGTCGAGGCCGTCGGCGCGATGGCGGGCCGTCCCGTCATCGTGCGGACGATGGACCTCGGCGGCGACAAGCCGGTGACCTCGGTCACGTTGCCGCCCGAGCCCAATCCGTTCCTCGGCTATCGCGGCGTGCGCACGTATCCGGACAATCAGGATCTCGTCCGCGCGCAACTGCGCGCCATCGCGCGCGCGTCGGCGTACGGGCGCATCCAGCTCCTCCTGCCGATGGTCTCGTCGATCGAGGAAGTGCTCTGGGTGAAGGCGCTCGTGGCGGACGTCCAGGACGAGCTCGGGTCGGCCGGCTTCGCGTTCGATCCCGCGATGCCGCTCGGCATCATGATGGAGGTCCCGGCCGTCTCGTTCATGCTCGACCGTCTGGCGGCCGAAGTGGACTTCTTCAGCATCGGCACGAACGACCTCTGTCAGTACTTCTTCGCGGCCGATCGCGGCAACGCGAAAGTCGCCGGGCTCACGAGCGTCACGCATCCCGGGTTCCTGCGTTTCCTGAAACAGATCGTCGACCAGATCCGCCGGCTCGGGAAGTGGGTCGGGATGTGCGGCGAGATGGCCGGTGACGTCCGGCTGCTGCCGCTGCTCGTCGGCCTCGGGCTCGACGAGGTCAGCGCGAACGTCTCGCAGATTCCGGCCTTGAAGGATCGGATCTCGCGGCTGTCGGCGGCCGACTGTGAAGCGTTTCTCGCGCGCGCGCTCGCCTGCGATCGGTCCGACGAGGTCGAGGCGCTCGTCGACGGCGCGCGGTCGATCGAGCGGCCGCGGCCGCTGGTCGAACCGGAGCTCGTGCGGCTCGACGGCGAGTGCGCGAGCAAGGAAGAGGCGATTCGGGCGCTCGTCGACGCGTTCTACGTCGGCGGCCGCACCGAGGAGCCGCACCGCATCGAGGAAGCCGTGTGGATGCGGGAGGCCCAGTACTCGACGGGCCTTGGTCACGGCATCGCGATCCCGCATTGCAAGACGGATGCGGTGACCAGCGACTCGATTGGCGTCCTCAAGTTACGGGCGCCGATTGAATGGGGGTCGCTCGACGGCGAACCCGTACGCATGGTGCTGCTCCTCGCGACACGCGAGTCGAACATCGACGGGCGGCACCTGAAGGTCTTCTCACAGCTCGCGCGCAAGCTGATGGATCAGGGCTTCCGCGAGCAGTTGTTCGGGGTCGACGACGCGATGGGCGTCATCCACCATCTCTCGGGTGAGTTGGAGATGGCGGTCTAGTCGATCGGCTTCGACGCCACGGCCGGGGACGCGTCACTGCGCTTGGGGGAGTGCAGGACGGCCGCACCGGTCGGGCTTTTTCGGCGGCGGCGCGCGCCCGCGCGTCGTCTCGGCGCAGTACCCCAGCCAGTACGACGACAGCACGTAAGGAGGAGGAAGTACAGAATGACCGTCCATCTACGGAAGATGGCGTTCGCGGCATGGGCCCTCACCGGGCTCCTGTTGTGCGGCGCCACGACGTCCTGGGCCCAGGCCACAGGCACCGTCACCGGTACCGTCAAGGACACCCAGGGCGGCGTCATGCCCGGTGCCACCGTCACGCTCACGAGCGCGGCCAAGGGCACGAGCATCGACGTCCAGACCAATCTCAACGGCGACTTTCAGTTCCCGAACGTCGCCGCGGACACGTACACCATCAAGGTCACGATGAACGGCTTCAAGCCGCTCGAGCGGCCGAACGTCGCGGTCAGCCCCGGCGACCGCGTGACGATCGGCACGCTGACGATCGAGATCGGAGGCATGACCGACACGGTCACCGTCTCGGGCGAAGCGCCCGTCATTCAGGCGGCGAGCGGCGAACGGTCGTCGACGATCGAGACCGAATCGGTCTCGAGCCTGCCCGTGGCGGGCCGCAACTGGTCGTCGCTCACCGCGCTCGTGCCCGGCATGAACGGCAGCACGCGGCTCGGCAGCCCCGGCGCGAACAACAACAACGTGATGATGGACGGCGTGGCGATCATGGACACCGGCAACAACGGCCAGATGCTCCAGACCAACGTCGAGGCCATCGCCGAGGTCAAGGTCCTCACGTCGGGCTATCAGGCGGAGTACGGCCGCGCGAGCGGCGCGCAGGTCACGGCCGTGACCAAGAGCGGCACGAACCGCTTCCACGGCTCGCTCTACGACGTCGAGCGCAACTCCGACTGGAACACGAACAGTTGGCAGAACGAGCAGAACCACATCGCCAAGGCGGTCTCGAAGCAGCGCGACTGGGGCTACACGATTGGCGGTCCCATCGGGAAGCCGGGCGGCAACAACAAGCTGTTCTTCTTCTACGCGCACGAGTACCGGCCGCGGACGTCGGGCGGCAACGTGCGGCGATTCCGGGTGCCGACCGCGCTCGAACGCGCGGGCGACTTCTCGCAGTCGACCGACAAGAACGGCGCGCCGGCCAGCGCGATCTACGACTTCCAGAGCGGCCTGCCGAAGAGCCAGTGCGTGCAGGGCGGCCCGACGGCGGCCTGCTTCCAGGATGGGGGCGTGCTCGGACGCATTCCGCAGAACCGGCTGTATCCGATCGGCCAGAACGTCCTCAACCTGTGGCCGTTGCCGAACACCGACGGGCTCGACTACAACTACCAGAACACCGCGCCCGAGGATAACCGCCTGACGCAGCAGCCGACCGTTCGCGTCGACTACCAGGCGTCGTCGAAGCTCCGGATCACGGGCAAGTACACGGGCCAGCTCGCCACGGTCAAGCCGACGGTGGGCACGATCCCCGGTTTCAACGACACGCTGAACCCGTACCCGTTCATCTACCAGCCGTCGGCCACGGTCGACTACACGATGAACCCCACGACGTTCTTCGAGTTCACCTACGGGTACATCCAGAACCAGCTCGGCACGCCGATCATCAGCGACGCGTCGAACCGGTGCAACGACGGCCTGTGCGACATCCCGCTGCTCTTCCCCGACGCGGGCAAGATCGACTCGAACCTGTACAACTACTCCGTGCTGAAGGACATCGGGAGCCCGATGCTCGTCAACGGCCAGATCATGCTGCCGCCGAGCTTCTCGTTCGGTGACCGCATCTCGAACCAGCCGCCCGACTTGATCTATCCGGCGTATCTGAACCTGAACCGCACGCACAACTGGACGGGTAGCGTCACGAAGCTCGTGGGTAACCACACGTTCAAGGCGGGCTTCTACTGGTTCAGCGCCTACAAGGCGGAGAACCTCGGTATCGACGGGTC
>CALFMR010000376.1 GCA_937880585.1 uncultured Acidobacteriota bacterium | reverse complement strand
GGGCGGATTGGTCGGAAGGTTGCGCAGAATGTCGAGCACCTGCTCTTCGCGCGAGATCTGGTAGTAGCTCGGGTTCTTCGCCGAGTAGTACTTCCGATCCGTCAGGTTGCGCTTGTTCATGATGCCGCGCTCGTAGGTGATGTGCAGGACGAAGTGCTCACCGCTCGGCGCCGCGAAGTGCCAGTCCTGCGATTCGATCATCGGCCCGTCGCCCGACGCCGGTGTCTCGGTCGATCGCTTCACCGTGTGCGTCGTCGCGTGGAGGTAGTTGCCGAAAGGACCCGGCGCATCCGACGGATCCGCGGTAAGGCCGCCGATGACGAGCTGCACCTGCTCACCCGACGGGCTCTTCACCGGCGCGACGAGATAGACGAGCTGGTTCGTGCCCTTGCCCTTGGGGGTCGAGTCCGCGTTGTTGATCGTCACGCGATCGATGAAGACGACGCGCAGGTTGCAGTCCTTCGCGGGCCCCTGGGTGGCGACGTCCGACGTGAAGCCCTGCGGCAGCACCGCGGCCAGCGCCGCTGCGGATACCTTGAAATCGAACTGGAATCGAACCTCATTGCTCGTCTCGAGGACCGTCTCGGCTCGCGCCGTGACGGCGGTCGCCGCCACGATGAGCGCGCCCATCATGAGTCCCCGAGCTGCCATCCGCCATGCTGCGTTCATCTCGTCACCTTTCCCGTTTGGTCCCAGAGTCCAAGATCGCCACGCCGAAGGCGCCCCGGGGCTCCCTACTAGTTTCCCCGCGCCGCCGCCGTCCCATGGTAGCTCTCGGGCGGCCCGAGATAGCTCGTCTTCCCCGCGGCGTCGTTCGACGTCACGACGATCTTTTGCACGACGACCGCCGGGTCGACCATCCAGACCTTGAGCGTGTGATAGCCGGCCGAGGCCAGCGTGTGCGGCGTCGCGATCGTGCGCGCGTTGTTCTCGACCGACGCTTCCCAGTCGCGGCCCGCTGCGTTGTAGCCGGCGGGTACGACGGTCACGGTCTGCGGTGCCTCGTCGTCGAACGACACGGCCACCTGCAGCGGACGCCCCGGCATGAAGTTCAGCGTCGGCGCGAGAATCAGGTGCGTCGTGACGGCGCCCGGATCGAGCATGTACATCCGGTACTCGAGGCTCGGAGCGTCGGTGCCCGGCGTCGCCGGCGCCACATCGACGGGGCCGTCCGCGCGCATGCCGGAGAGCGTGCGGCCGTAGTCCTCGATGCGGATCCAGCGGCGGCTGCCGGCATCGGTTTTTTTCGTGTAGTGCTCGGGTTCGATCGACACGTAGCCGTCGCCTTCCGCGAAGCCGGTGAGCGTCGCGCGCGTGACGTCAGCGGGCGTCCGCGACGTGACGTGGACGGCGACCGACGTTCCCGCGCCTGCAATCGTAATCGTGCCGGCCGCGTCGCCCATCGGTGCGTGCGCCCAGTCGACCGTCACCGTAATCCGCGTGTCGTCGCCAATCGTGCCGCCGCGATCGCTCAGCACGATCCAGGGCGCGCTCGGCGTCGCCGTGAAGGTGAACGGCGTCTGGCCGCGATCGAAGACGTCGATGTAGGACTGCTGACGGTTCAGCGCATCGAACGCCGGCAGCGCGGGCGTGCCGGTCGCGCCGGGCCATGCGTCCGTCGATCCCTCGACGGCGATACCGAGACCAGCGGCCTCGGGCACGGTGACGCGCGCAAGGTGGATGGCGTCCATCGTGTTGGACGGCGGATCGCGCCACGTCGTGTAGCCGATGTGGGACTGGTCCATGAAGTGGTCCCACTTGCCGTTCATGAAGCGCTTGTTGAAGTAGGCCATCAGGTCCGTGTCGGCCTGGAACAGCGCGCGCGCGCGATCGGCGTGCGTGTTGGCACTCGCGCGACCCTGCGCGGCGTAGAGCGCGTTCTTCGCGGCCTCGACGTACAGCTCGTTCACCTGGGCGGAGGCCTTCGTCGGGAAGAGCACGAGCTCGTAGAACGCGTCGCGCTTGGCCGCGGGCAGCGCGTTCATGATCGACTCGGCGCGCGTGGCGAGCGCGTTGTAGTCGTCGACGACGCGCTCCGCCTCGCGATAGTTGACGAGGCTGTAAGTGCCCGGCGCCAGCAGTTCGGGCTTTCGTCGTCCGTTGTACTTCGTGTAGGTCGCGACGAGGTCGGCGATGTCGGCGGCGTGGTCGGGCCCGAACTCGCGCGCGGCCCATTCGCGCGTGAAATCGCGCGTATTGTCGTTCGTCCAGCGGCTCGTGTCCCACGCCAGGCTGAGGAAGTACTCGGTCGGGAACTCGTAGCCTTTGAAGTGTCCGACGTTGACGATCCAGATGCGATCGGCGCCGTACTGCTTCGCCAGGCTCATCTGGTCCCAGATCTTCGCGATGGGACTCGTGTTGATCCACTGGTAACTGCGCGGACCGCCGTGGTAGTCGAAGTGATAGTAGATGCCCGCGCCGCCGGGCCGCTGCCGCTCTTCGGCCGTCGGCAGCCGTCGCACGTCACCCCAGTTGTCTTCCGCCCAGAGCAACGTCACGTCATCGGGCACACGAAGGCCATTCTCGTAGTAGCCCTGCACTTCTTTATAGAGACACCAGAGCTGCGGCACCTTCGTGATGTCCGGATTCACCTCGTCGACGAGCATCTGGCGCTGGGCGGCGACGATCTTCTCGAGCAGCGCCATGCTCTGGGTCGGACCCTGCACCATGGCGGAGTCGTTCTCGCCGCGGAGGCCGATCGTGTAGATGTTCTCGAAGTTCTTGCGCGCGTCGACCGCGCCGCGCCAGAACTGCTCCAGCACGTCGGGGTGCGTGGCGTAGTTCCAGTTGCCGTATTGCGCGTGCAGGTGCCAGTCCCATTCCTTCTGCGCGCGCAGCATCGGCTCCTGGTGCGACGTCCCCATGACGATGCCGTACTCATCGGCCAGCTTCGGATTTTCAGGATCGTCCTCGGCGAATGCGTTGTTCCACATCGCCGGCCAGAGATAGTTCGCCTTCAGGCGGAGCAGCACCTCGAACACGCGCGCGTAGAACTCGTGATTGAAATTCGCGACCGTACCCGCGCCGCCGCCGGGCGTCGGATGCTCGCCGAACTTCTCGCGGACCCAGTAGTCGAGATCCGGCCGCTCGTCGTTGAAGAAGATGCCGCGGTATTTCACCGACGGCTCGCCCTGCTGATACTTGCCGTGACGGACGAACAGCGCCGCTCGATGGACCGGCGTGACGTCCGCCCACCAGTACCACGGCGACACGCCGATCTGCTCCGACAGATCGTAGATGCCGTAGATCGTGCCGCGCTTGTCGCTGCCAGCGATCACGAGCGCGTTCTTCACGCCGGGCATCGGGTCGGATACCGTCTGGAGGAAGAACGACTCCCACTTGCCGGCGATGCCGCTCGCGTCGATCTTCTTCTCGCGGATCAACCGATCGATGATCGGGCTCTTGCCGACCGTGCCGATGATGACGACCGCGCGCGGCAGGTGCGTGCCGTCGTGCACGATGGCAGGCGTGAGGTTCGTCACGCGATGCACGTCGGCCTGCAGATCGCCGACGGCCCGGACGACGCCCGGCCAGTCGGCCGGGTCGACCCAGAGCGTGGCGGCTCGGTTGCTCTCGACGAGCGGAAAGCTTCCGTTCGCGGCGGTGAACGCCACGTACGGCGGCTGCCCCAGAGCCCAGCCGTCAACGGCAACGGCCAGCAATCCGGCC
>CALFMR010000375.1 GCA_937880585.1 uncultured Acidobacteriota bacterium | reverse complement strand
CCTCGTCCTCGGGCGGGTGCTCGATGACGATGTGGAACATGAAGCGATCGAGCTGGGCCTCGGGCAGCGGATACGTGCCTTCGAGCTCGATCGGGTTCTGTGTCGCGAACACGTAGAACGGCTCGTCGAGGTTGTAGGTGCGGCCCTGGATCGTGACGCGATGTTCCTGCATCGCTTCGAGCAGCGCCGCCTGCGTCTTCGGCGGCGTGCGGTTGATCTCGTCGGCCAGCACGATGTTGGCGAAGATCGGGCCGGGCGCGAACGTCATCTGGCGCGCGCCGCTCACCGGATCCTCCTGGATGATGTCGGTACCCGTGATGTCGGACGGCATCAGGTCCGGCGTGAACTGGATGCGGTTGAACTTCAGATCCAGCACCTGCGCCAGCGTCCGGACGAGCAGCGTTTTCGCCAGGCCCGGCACGCCGACGATCAGGCTGTTGCCGCCGACGAACAGCGTCAGCAGCACCTGATTGACGACATCCTGCTGTCCGACGATGAGCTTGGCGAGCTCCTCCTCAATCCGTCGTCGGCCCGCATTCATCTTGTCGGCGAGCGCGATGTCCTCGGGCGAGTCCATGGTGACGAGTTTGTCCTGCACGGGTGCGTCCACAGCAGCCTCTCAGTTCTTCACACTAAGCCGGCGGAACGCCGGTAAATCCATTCGCCGCCCATCAGTCCGAGGAGCAGCAGGAGGATGATGGGCATGTCCCACAAGTCGCGCGTTTCACTCACGGTGACGCCCTTGCCGCTGTAGGCGATGGCGTCGGGGAGCGTCGACGTGTCGGCGGCGCGGAAGAAGCGGCCGCCGGTTTCGGTGGCGAGCCGTTCGAGCAGCGGTGCGCGCATGGCGGCGTCGAAGTATTCGGCGTCGCTCGGCGCCACACGGACGACCGTCGTGCCGCGCCCGACGTCCGCGCCGGCGTGGTCGGTGCCATCGACGGCGACCTGATACAGGCCGTCGCCCGATGGCGTGAAGCGGCCGAAGTACTCGCCGTCGCCCTCGACGTTCCACACGAGCGGCACGTCCTCGACGGCACCCGACGGTCCGGTGACGTGCGCCGTGATGCGGCCGTCGTTCACGCCCGCGAACTCGGCGTCGCGCACCGTCGCCGTGAGCGTGACCGGCTCGCCGGCCTGCACGCGGTCGGGCGCGGTGGCGATCATCACGCGATCGGGCACGCCGTCGACGAGCCATCGTGCGAGGCGCTGCCAGAAGTTCGCGTGCGTGTGGTCGTCGGCCGCCATCTTTGCGTCCATCCGCCACAGCCACGTGTCCTGCACCGGCAGCACGAGCGTCTTGCCGCGCCCGTACCGCTGGAACGCGAGTACGACCTCGTTATGGCCTCGCCCGTCGGTCCCGCTCAGAAGCTCGGTTGCGCCCGGCTTGAGCGCGGACTCGGGCACGGCGTTGACCGCGGTGAGCGACGGCAAATCGCGCCACTTGGCGGCTGCGTCCTCGGCGCGATCGGTGATCTGCGTGGCCGGATGCGATTCGCCCGCGCGCGTCGGCTTCACGACAAGTTCGAGCGGTGGATAGATCGGTCCTTTCGAAGACGCGGGAATCGCAATCGGCAAGGCGTCAGCCAGCGGCGTCCCGCCCCAGCCGCCCTCGCCGAACGCGCGATCGCCGCCGAGCGCGAGCAGGCCGCCGCCGCGGATGTCCACGAAGTCCTCGAGCAGCCGCTGCTGCTCCGGCGTGAACGCGCCCGCTTCGACGCTGCCGAGGATGATGCCCTGATAGCTGAACAGCTCCTCGCGCGTCTGCGGAAATCCGGCCTGCAGCTCTTCCGGATGATCCGGATCGAGGCCGCCGCGCCAAAGCTTGGCCGGCGAGTTGGCCGTGGCCTCCGCCATCCGCACCAGCGTGACCACCTGCAAATGCTGATCGGGCGTCGTCGCCTCGCGGATGAACTTGAGCTCGGGACGCGGCTCGCCTTCGAAGTACAGGATCTTGCGGCGGCCGTTGTCGACGTCGATGAGCGCGTCGCGCTGGTTGTTCTCGCCGACGTCCTCGCCGTTCTGGACGGGGACGCGGAAACGGAAGACGTGCGCGCCGGCGTCGGCCGTCTTGAACCGCACTTTGATGGTCGACGACTCGCCGTTGGCCGGCAGCGTGATGTCCTGCGTGCTGACGAGACGTCCTTCGCTCTCGACGACGAGCGGCACCTTGAGACCCGCGTATCCGGTTTGCGTGACGACGACGTCGACGACGAGCGAGGCGCCCTGGAGCGCGCGGCGAGGCGTTTCGGCGCGTGTGACCTGCACGTCGCGCGTGAGCCGGTCGCGTCCGACGCCAACCGTGAACACCGGCAGGCCCTCCGACTTCAGTCCCGCGATCGTCTGATCGATCGTCGTCTCCGCGTTGTCGGCGCCGTCGGTGACGACGACGAGGCCGGCGACGGGCAGACCGCTCATCTGATCGCGCGCGCGATCGATCGCCTCGCCGAGCCGGGTGGCCGTACCCTGGAACGTCAGCTCGCCCGACGTGCGCAGGCGCTCGGCGACCGACGAGAAGCGGAAGACGCGCGGGACGAAACGCCGGCTGAGGGCGCTGAGCAGCGGTGCATCCGGGCCGCCGAACTGGCTCGTGACGAACTGGCTGCGCGGCCGGCCGCCTTCGTCGGGAATCTGCATACTGCGCGAGTCGTCGAGCAGCACCCCGACGAAGTTCTGCTGCGGGACGGCGACCTTGAGCTGCAGCATCGGCTGCAGCGTGGCGAAGATGGCGACGAGAAGGAGGCCCGTGCGGAAGGCGAAGAGCACGGCGCGATCGCGCGCGCCGAGCGCGGCGACCTGCCAGTACGTCCACACGGCATAGATCAGCGCCGCGGCCGCGATGGCCGCGACGATCCACATCGAGCGGGTGGCGCCGAGCACGAACCGACCCTGTTCGAACACGGGCCGCTCGTACTTGAAGAGCAGTCGGAACACCGAGTCGAGCACGGACGTCTCGATTCTAGCTCACGAAAAATAAAGCGCGGAGCGTCTGGCCTGTCCGCTCTCTCCGTGGAGCCCCAACCCTTCAGGGTCGGGGAGAACCACCCTGCCATCGTTTTGCAATGGCGCGGGGCCCCACCCCCGCGCCTACGCGCTTCGGCGCCCTCACTGCGTTCGGGGCCTCGCGGTATCAACTTTTTTTCTGGCGCGCCGCTGTCGTCTTTTGCCTACTACGACAGCGCGCGCCGGATCGTGTCGAAGATTTCGACTGCCGTGGCCTGGACGCCGGCTTGGGCGAGGTCGGGGCGGCCGCCGCCGCGGCCGGCGAATCTCGTCGTCAAGTCGCGCACGATGGCGGCGGCGTCGATCGACTCGTCGGCCGATCGCGCGACGACGATGGGGAGCGGACTGCCGCTGGCCGCGACCACGGCGATATAGCCGGGCTCGGCCGTCACGCGCGACGCGAGCGTCTTCAAGGCGGCCGCATCCCAGCCGGGCTCGACGACGAACACGACGCGATGATCGCCGACTCGTTCGGCTGCCGCGCGCGCCTCGATCGCGCGATATCCCGCCAGCGCCTCGAGAAGTCCGCGGCGCTCACGATCGCGGTCCTTTGTCTCCTGCTGCAGCCGCCGAATCGCGGCGCCCAGCTCCGGCGGCGTCACCGAAATCGCACGCGTCGCATCGGCCACCACGTCGCGCAGAGCGCGGTGCGATTGCAGCGCCCGGCCGCCGCACACGAACGTGATCCGGCTGCCGCCCTTGAATCGCTCCTGTCCGCTGACGGCAATCAGCCCGACGACGCCGGTCCGCGCGACGTGCGTGCCGCCGCAGGCGGACAGATCGAAGTCCGGCACCTCGACGAGTCGCAACGTGCCGGCACGCGCGGGAGGCTTGCGCAGCGGCAGTCGCGCCGCTTCCTCGGCCGCGACGAAACGCACGGTGACCGGGCGATCCTCCCAGACGACGAGGTTGGACTCCGCTTCGGCCGCCACGGTCTCGTCGGCCGTGACTTCGCGCGCGAGATCGATCGTCGACTCGGCCGCGCCCATGTGGAAACTGACGGTCTGCACGCCGAACAGCCGATCGAAGGCCGCCGACAGGATGTGCTGGCCGGTGTGCTGCTGCATGTGATCGAGCCGCCGCGGCCAGTCGATCTCGCCGCGCACGCGCTCGCCCACGGCGATAGGCACGCTCGTGACGTGGACGACCTCGCCATCCTCGCGGTCGACGACCTCGATGACGTCGGCCGCGCCGAGCCGCCCCACGTCGAACGGCTGCCCGCCCGACGTCGGATAGAACGTCGTCCGATCGAGCACGACGTGCGCACGCCCGTCGACCTCGTCACAGGCGACGACCGTCGCGTCGAACGCTCGCAGCGCCGCATCCGTGTAATACAAGCGTTCAGTCATCGCGCGGGATCAGCTACGCCGGCTTCTTCAAATCCCTTCGCGCGCAGGCGGCAACTGTCGCAGCGGCCGCACGGGCGGCCATCCGGACCCGGGTCGTAGCAACTGTGCGTAAGGCCGTAGTCGACGCCGAGCTCGAGGCCCAGTCGGATGATGGCGGCTTTCGTGAGCTGCTGCAGCGGCGCCCAGATGCGCAGTTCCCGTCCGCCGACACCCGCTTTCGTCGCGAGCCCGGCGAGATATTCGAATGCGGCGATGAACTCCGGCCGGCAGTCGGGATAACCCGAGTAGTCGAGCGCGTTGACGCCGATGACGATGCGCTCGGCGCCGACGGTCTCGGCCCAGCCGAGCGCGAGCGCGAGCAGAAGCGTGTTGCGCGCGGGGA
>CALFMR010000374.1 GCA_937880585.1 uncultured Acidobacteriota bacterium | reverse complement strand
GAACACCAGAAGCCCTGTCTTTCGCGCGCGCGTCGCCGTCCATCCGCGTGCGAGCAGGAACCCGCTGAACCAGCCGCCGGCGATGCTGAGCAGGAGCGAGATCGTGTAGATCGCGACGAGCTGCATCCAACTGCCCGTGATGTCGAACCCGCGCGTCTTGTTGAAGAAGTCCGGCAGCCAGATGAGCCAGAACCAGGAAATCGGATCCGTCAGGAACTTCACGAGGATGTAGGCCCACGTGTGGCGATACGTGAAGAGGCGTCCCCACGGAATGGCTGGCGGCAGGGCCGAGGCCGGTGCGCGCCCGTCGCGAATGTACGCCAGCTCGCCGTCCGACACGAACCGGCTGTCCTCCGGCGACGAGTAGATGGGCAGCCACAGGCCGATCCAGAGAAAGCCGGCGGCGCCGGCCAGCACGAACGCCGCCCGCCAGCCGAAGGCAATCGCCACCCACGGGACGATCATCGGCGCGATGATCGGACCGACGTTCGCGCCCGAATTGAAGAGGCTCGACGCGAGCGCGCGCTCGCGCTGCGGGAACCAGTAGGCGACGGCCTTGATGCACGACGGGAAACTGCCGCCCTCGCCGGCGCCGAGGGCGAGGCGCGCCATGACGAAGCCCCGCACGCCGCCGACCAGGCCGTGGCACGCCGCCGCCGCACTCCACATGAAGATGGAGATCGTGTAGCCGATCTTGATCCCGAACCGATCGATGACCCAGCCGAAGACGATGTAGCTCAGCGCATAGGTGGCCTGGAACGCGGAGTTGACGTAGCCGTACTGCTGATTGGTCCACCCGAGCTCGCGGTCGAGCGTGAGCTTGAGGAGCGCCAGGATCTGCCGGTCGATGTAGTTGATCGTCGTCGCCAGGAAGAGCAGACCGACGATCGTCCAGCGGAAGCCGGCGTGGGCGAATGGCGAGCCGCGGTCGGGGGCGCGCGGCGTGTCGGTCGAGGACTGGCGGTCGGCCACACGGCGGAAGGTAACACGGCCGCACGCCGCGCCGATGTGCGGCGTCGTTCACCTCGGGCCCGGTTCTGCGTAATGGCAGGCGAGAGATGATGCGATCGCCTGCGGCCCTGTTGTTCGCGGGCGCCTGGCCGCGTCGGCCGGCTGTGTCCGCCCGGCGCCGACGCTGACGCGCACGATCGATCGCACGTTTGCGGTCGCGTCCGGGGCGGCCGTGCGGGTGGCGCTTGCCGGCGGCAACGTGTCATCGGCCACCGCTCGACTCATCACCGGCTGGTTCCGGCGCGTGCGTCTTTCGGCGGCACTCGAGGTGCCCGGCGACGTCGCGCTGGACATCGGCACGAGCGGTGGACGCATCGACGTCCGCGGTCCGCGGACCGCCGTGACGATCGCGCGGACGAGCGGCGGGAGCGTCGAGATCGACGACTTGCCGGGCGTTCGCTTCGACGATGACGCGCGACACGGACACACGCAGTATGCCGGTGCCATGAACGACGGAGGCGGCGGCCGTTTCCGCGCGCACACGAGCGGCGGCGGTATCCGCGTGCACGGCGTTGACGCGCCGCAGCCCATCGCGCACTAGCGTAAAACTACTAGTCTGGCGGCCGATCTGCGCGGCCGCAAACTCGCGTTACACTTCCGCATCTGTGATGACGATGCGGCGCGCGTCCGGCGGCGTGGCACTCGCCGCGGCCGCGTGGTTGACGATCGGCGCAGGCGGCGCAGCCGGGCCCACGCAGGGCGCGGCGCAGACGGCGCCGTCCTCGGTTGCCGTCGGACCCACCGTCACGCTGCGGATGATCGTCGTGAGCTCGCCCGACGCCGCCGAACGCGCAACGGGTCGCCTCGACCGCGGCGAGCTCTTCGCCGACGTAGCGCGCGACGTGTCGACGGCGACCAATGCGGCGAGTGGGGGATGGCTCGGCTCGCAGCGGCTGTCCGAGCTCCGGCCCGACGTGCGGCGCGCGCTCGAAGGCGTGGCGCCCGGCCACCGCACGTCCGTTGTCCGCATTCCGACCGGCTACGCGATCTTCGAAGTCGAACCGGACGCCGCATCGGGCGGCGGTACCCGCGTCGACCGCGCGCTCGCCGCATCGGGCGCCGTCCACTACGTCTACGACTTCAGCGGGTTCAGCGAAGCGCGCGCCGCACTGCTCATGGAGACGCAGGGGCGTCCGGGGTGGAACGTAGGGCCGCGCACGATCTGCGACGCGCGCACGGCCTCGCTCGCGTCGACGTCTGCGATGGTGTCGGCGTTTCTCGCACCGTCGAATCAAAGCACCCGCGACGCGCAGGCGCCGGTCGACGTGCTCCAGCTCATCGTCGGCCTGGGCGCGCTCGATGCGTACGAAGGGCGGATGGCGGAGTCGATCGCGCATTACGAGGACGCGTATCGCTATGCGACGGCGCACGTGCCCGACGCCGCGCTCCCGCTGCAGGAAGCGCTCGGCGTCGCGTACCTCCAGAAGGCCGGCCTCGACAATCACGTGTTCGAACATCCGGAGGACTACTGTTTGCTGCTCGTCACGCCGGGCCCGCCGTATCCGCATCCTGAAGACTCGGAGCAGGCCATCGCGCACTTCGAACGCTACCTCGCGGCGAGGCCCGATGATCTCGAAGTCCGATGGCTGCTGAATCTCGCCTATCGCACGATCGGTGGCTATCCGGATCGCGTGCCGGCCGCGTTCCTCATTCCGCCGTCCGCGTTGCAGCCGGCGAGTCCCGTGGGCCGCTTCGTCGACGTCGCGCCCGCGGTTGGCCTGGATCACGTCGGAGAGGCCGGCGGCGTCATCGTTGACGATCTGTCGGGCACGGGGCGGTTCGACGTCGTGACGTCGACGATGGATAGTTGTGGATCGGTGCGGATGTTCGCCAACAACGGCGACGGGACGTTCACCGATCGCACGCGTGAGGCGGGACTCGCCGACGAGCTCGGCGGCCTGAACATCGTCGCCGGCGATTACGACAACGACGGATGTCTCGATCTCCTCGTGCTGCGCGGTGGATGGGAGCAGTTGCCGCAGCCGCTGTCGCTGCTCCACAACGACTGCCACGGCACGTTCACGAATGTGACGGCGGCCGCCGGGCTGACGACGCCGAGCGTGACGCAGACGGCGGTGTGGACGGACGTCGACAACGACGGCTGGCTGGATCTGTTCGTCGGCAACGAGAACGCGCCGGCCGAGCTGTTCCACAACACCGGCCATGGCACGTTCGAGAACATCGCGACGGCCGCGGGCGTCGATCGCATCGCCTACACGAAAGGCGTCACGGCCGGCGATTACGACAACGACGGCTACCCGGACCTCTACGTCTCGAACTACGGCGACACGAACTTCCTCTATCACAACAATCGCAACGGCACGTTCACGGAAGTCTCGCGCGCGGCGGGCGTGACCGGCACGCCGACCGGCTTCGCAACGTGGTTCTTCGACTACGACAACGACGGCTGG
>CALFMR010000373.1 GCA_937880585.1 uncultured Acidobacteriota bacterium | reverse complement strand
CCGTCGGCCTACACGATGCTCGCGATGCAACTCTCGCGCGCGAAGGGACCGGCCGCCAGTCTCGACGTCTGGCGTGAGGCGCATCGCGTCTACCCGGAGAATCGCGAGATCGGCGGCCGGCTCGGCGAAACGTTGCTGTTCTCCGGGCGCTGCGAGGACGCGATGCCAGTTCTCGACGCCGAAGCGGCGCGGCAATCGCACAGCTCGCGCATCTTCTGGGATCTCGGCCTCTGCGACGAGTCCCTTGGCCGGCACGACGCGGCGACGGCGGCGTTCGACACCGCCGTTACGCTCGAACCGCGGCCGATGTTGTGGAACAACGTCGCGTGGGAACTCGCCGTCGGCCATCACGATCTCGACAAGGCGTCGGCCTACGTCGAGCGCGCCATCGCGGAGACCGAACGCCTCCTCGCACAGCCGGATGCCAAACCGCAGGCGACGATACCTCTCGTGCGCGGTCTCTCGGAATACTGGGATACACGCGGCTGGATTCACTTCCAGCAAGGCGATTTCGACGCCGCGTGGGGCGACGTGTTGCCAGCGTGGGATCTGTCGAGGACTGGCGTGGTCGCCGATCACCTGGGGCAGATTGCCGCGGCGCGTGGCGATCTCGCCTCCGCGCGGCATTACTACGCCCTGGCGCTAGCCGCGACTCCACCCGCGCCGGACGCGGCCGCGCATTTCGCAGCCATCGAGCCGTCAACTGACGCGCGGGAGCGTGCGACTACCGAGGCGCGCACGACGTTCGAACCTCACATCAACGTGCCCGCGCCTCCGACGACGCCAGCTGGCGCGGCGACGTTTCTGCTCGTCGTCAACGCGGCTGGCAATATCCAACGCGCGACCCTCGTGCGCGGCGGTCAACCGCTGGCCGCGCTCGCCGACGCGCTTCAGGGCCTGCACGTCCAGGCGCCGGCGCCCGACGACGGCGATCTGGACATGCCGCGAGTCGGCACGGTCCAGTGCGAGTCGTCGGGCTGTTCGCTCACGCTGTCGGCGGCCGGGACGCCCGTGCCGAATGATCCGGCAGCCGGGGGGCATGGGGCCGACGTTCGTGAAATGAAGCGGCCCTGAACGGCCGCGGTGTTGGCGCTCCGCGGTCAGACGGCGGGCGCCACTCGCCGCTGGCGCGGCTCGGACACGGCGGTCACCGTCTGCAGGAGGTCGACGCCGTCGCCGTCCGACGCTCGCAATCGTCCGGCGTGTTTGGCGCTCTGCGCCAGGTCGCTCACCGAGAGCATCCCCACGAGCGCCTGACGATCGTCGATGACAGGCAGCCGGCGCACCTGACGCTGCCGCATGGCGTGCTCGGCTTCGGTCACCGCGTCGTTCGCGCGGCACGTGCAGACGTCGCGCGACATGATGTCGGCCACGCGCAGCGCACTCGGCGGCGCGCCCTGGAAATAACTGGCGATGCAGATGTCGCGGTCGGTGACAATCCCGGCGACGCGGCCCTCGTGATCGAGGACGGGCACGGCGCCGCAGTCCTGTTCCCACATGACGCGGACCGCCGCGTCGGCCGAATCGTCGATGCGACACGTGCGCGGCGAGCGGCTCATCACTTCGTTGACGTGCATGGTCTCTCCTTGCGCGCCCGGACGGGCGCGGCCATGCGCGAGCGGCTGCAACAGCCGTTCCTCGGCGGCGAGGAGGATTGACCGGCGCGTCAGGCGCGCGGCGCGTGGAGTGGAAGAGGGCGACACACGGCCACTGCCGCGAATCGGGAGCCCCGTGCCGCGGACTGGCACGGCGCCGGCCATGCGTGATCGGGTCTGCTCGTTGACGTGCGCCGCGGATGCGTCACGGTCTCGTCAACGTTCCGGTCCGGCCCCGGAGCGGGGAAGCGCCTCCGAGACCGGATCGGGATCGAACGCAGGGTCGGTCAGTCGACGTCGCCGCAGGCGGCGGCGATCCACTTGCCCGACGTCTTCAGGTCCACCGTCATCGTCTTGCCCGCCTGGCTCGTCGTGGCCGTGGCGGTGCCGGTGATCGCGGTCGGCGAGGTCGCGACGATGTGGACGTGCGCCTTCGTGGTTTCCGCGCCCGTGCACGAGACGTCGGTGTCGAGCGTCGTCGCGGTGTTCGTGCCGATGGTGGGCTTGCAGGTCGTGTTCGCACTGTCGGGCATCATGAACGCGGAGCTGTCGAGCTTGTCCTTCGTCATGCAGGTCTTGTTGACCGAGGTGTGCGTGCCCATCATCGCCTTCATGGCGGCTTGCATCTGCGCCTGCTGCTCAGGCGTCATCTTGCTCATGTCCATGCCCGTCATCCCCGGCATCTCACCGCCGAGGTTCACGGAAGTCGTCATCTCCCACAGTCCCAGTTTGATGTTCAGTTTCGGCGCCGATGGCGCCTGCGCGAGGGTCGCGGCGGTGACGCCGGCCCAGAGCAGGGGCACAGTGATCGCGCGAGAGCGAATACGCATCCATGACTCCTTTGAACAGACCGGAGACATCTTACGGTGAGCCGTGACCGCGCGCTTCATCGCCGCAGCATCTTGACTTTCGCCGTTTGTTTGCTATGCTGCCTCGGCCAATTCCCTCCCCAAGGAGACCCGACCATGGACCAGAAAGCGCTTTTCCTGAAGCTCTGGGAAAAAGAAACGCCGACGACGCGCAAGGTGCTGTCGCGAATTCCCGAAGGGTCGGACTACCGGCCCGATCCGAAATCGCGGCCGGCGCGTGACATCGCGTGGCTCATCGTGCGCGAGCAGCAGGTGCTCGTCGACGGGCTCGAACGAGGCCGCCTCGAGTGGGAAGATCGTCCGGCGCCCGCGACGATGAAGGAGATTCTCGACGTGCACGATGCGGTGTCGTCGGATCTCAACGCACGGTTGCAGGCGATCGAGCCGGCCCGGTGGGAGCGGCCGGTGCCGTTCGTCTTTCAAGGGCAGGAAGTGATGAGCGCGCCGGGCTACGAGAGCGCCTGGGGCTTCTTCCTGGACATCATCCATCACCGCGGCCAGATCACGACCTATCTGCGCGCGATGGGATCGACCGTGCCGTCGATCTACGGGCCGAGCGCCGACGAGTCCTGACTCATCGGCCGGCGAGCGAGAAGATCCGCTCCATCGGTTGCCATTTCTCTGCGGGTGGCGCGTCGGGTAGCGCCTGCTGAAACGTCCACATGAGCGTTTCCCAGGCCTGGACCGCGGGATTCGCGCGATCGGCGGCGGCTTTCGCCTCGAACGAAAATTCCGGCGTCACCTCCATGACCATGACGAGCCGCGTGCCGCGCAGGTAGATCTCCATCGAGACGATGCCGGCCTCGCGGATGCTCTGTGCGATCTCGGGCCAGATGCGTTCGTGGTGCGCGCGGTAGGCGGCGATGAGCCGCGGGTCGTTCTTGAGATCCAGCGTGAGACAGTGACGCGTCGTCATTGGACGGCTCCGGCGCGATCGTAGCCCGCGACGGGCCGAATCGATCTAAGCTCATGGCGCGACAAGCCATCAGATGCGTGGGACCGGGCGCCGGCGTCGGGCGTCTGCTGCCCGTCCCCCGAGCGACGGAGGTCAGCCATGGCGAAAATGTCTCGACGCAAGGCGTTGCAGTGGAGTGGAGGCGCGGCGCTTGGAACGGCGTTCATGGGGGCCGCACCCGTGCTCTCGGCCCAGGGCGCGCCCGCTGCTGAATCAGCCAGTGCCGCTCAGCCGGAAATGAAAGTCGTCAAGCGCGGCCGGCTGAAGCAGTCCGTCTGCCGCTGGAACTACGCGAAGATTCCGCTCGAAGATCTGTGCGCCGCCATTGCCGGCATGGGGCTCACGGCGATCGATCTGTTGCAGCCCGACGAGTGGCCCGTCGCCAAGGCGCACGGCCTCACCTGTTCGATGGCGTACGCGGGCGGCGGATCGATTCCCAACGGGTTCAACAACCCGGCCAATCACGACAAGCTCGTGCAGGATCTCACCGACGGCATCCCGAAGGCCGCGGCCGCCGGACTCCCGAACGTGATCACGTTCTTCGGCAATCACCAGCCGGGCATGAGCGACGCCGACGCTATCCAGAACTGCGTGACGGGCCTGAACCGCATCAAGAACGTTGCCGAGGATCACAACGTCACGGTGTGCGTCGAACTGCTGAACAGCCTCGTCAATCACAAGGGCTATCAGGGCGACCACACGGCGTTCGGCGTCGAGGTCATCAAGGGCGTCGATTCGCCTCGCGTGAAGCTCCTCTACGACATCTACCACATGCAGATCATGGAGGGGAACGTCATCGACACGATCCGCAAGAACATCCAGTACATCGCGCACTTCCATACGGGCGGCGTGCCCGGGCGGCACGAGCTCGATGACTCGCAGGAGCTCAACTGGCGCGCGATCGCGCTCGCCATCGTCGCGACCGGATACGACGGCTACATGGCGCACGAGTTCACGCCAGTGCGCGATCCGCTGACGTCGCTGCGCGAGGCCGTGTCGCTCTGTGACATCTAGGGGGCGAGGGTTCCGGGTTCCGGGTTCCGGGGTTCAAGGTTCTCGGACGGTGGGTTCCTGGTTCGGGTGCGGGGTTCCTGGTGTGCGGCTCGGTCGATCGATGAGGACGTGAACGAGGATTGACGATGCGTAGATATATCGCGCGGTGGGGCATCGCGGCGGTGTTGGGAGTCGTGGGGGGCGTCGCGTTGTCGGCGCAGGCGGGGCCGACCGATCTGCCGAAGGTCGATGCGGCGTCGGCCGATCGCGGGCGGACGGTCTGGGTCGCGCAGTGCATCGACTGTCACGGCAGCCAGGCGCGCGGGACCGACAAGGGGCCGAATCTCGTCCGTTCGGTGCTCGTGCTGCACGATCGGTACGGCAGCGAGCTCGAGCCCTTCCTGAAGAAGGGGCACGAGACGCAGAGCGGCACGCCGAGCGCGAGCTTCACGCACGACCAGGTCGTCGATCTCGCGAACTTCCTTCGGCAGCGCATCGACGACACGCTTCGCGGCTCGCCCATCTTCGTCGTCCAGAACATCCTCACCGGTGACGCGACGCGCGGCGCGGCGTACTTCAACGGCGCGGGGGGCTGCGCATCCTGTCATTCGCCGACTGGGGATTTCGCGGGCATCGCCGGCCGGATGTCGCCGGTCGACATCCAGCAGCGCATGATCTTTCCGTCGCTCGGCGGTCGCGGGCGGGGACGCGGCCGTGGACGCGGGGCGGGGCCGGCCACGACGGCTGCGACGCCCGAGGTCACCGTCGCCGTGACGCCGCCGGGCGGTGCGACGGTGTCGGGCGCGCTCGTGCAGATGGACGACTTTACCGTCACCCTTCGCAACGCATCGGGCGACCTGCAAACCTTCCGTCGCACGCCGGACATGCGCGTCGTCAAGACCGACCCCTTGCAGGCGCACCACGATCTGCTCGATCGGATCACGGACCAGGACATGCACGACCTGGTCGCCTACCTGGAGACGTTGAAATGACCCGCCTGCCGCTCGTCTTCGGAACGGTCGTCCTTGCGGGAGTCGCGCTCGCCGCGCAATCCGGCCCAGCCAGTCTCGATCCACACGCCTTCGAGAAACCGGCGACGACCTCGTGGCCGACCTACAACGGCGACTACTCGGGCCGCCGCTTCAGTCCGCTCACGCAGGTGACCGACCAGAACGTCGGGTCGCTCAGTCTAGCGTGGATGTACCGCACGTCGGGCGGCGGCGCGATCAAGGCGACGCCGCTGCAGATCGACGGCGTCCTCTACTTCGCGAATCCGGACAACGTCTATGCGGTCGACGCGCGCACGGGAGGCGAGCGGTGGCACGTGCGTTGGCAGTCGGCCGGCGGCATCCACATCGGCAATCGCGGCGTTGCCGTCCTCGGCGACTGGCTCTACTTCGAGACGCCGGACTGCCATCTCGTCTCGCTCAACATCAAGGACGGATCGGAGCGCTGGCGGCAGACAATCTGCGACCTCGATCTCTTCTACTACGCGTCGGCCGCGCCGGTCGTCGTGAAGAACCACGTGATCACCGGGGTGAGTGGCGACGACCTCGACGTGCCCGGCTACATCGAGTCGCACGATCCGACGACGGGCGCGCTCCAGTGGCGGTGGTACGTCGTGCCGCAGAACCTCGGAGATCCGGGTGCCGATACGTGGCCGAGCCTCGATGCGATGCGCCACGGCGGCGGCATGACGTGGCAGCCGGTCACCTACGATCCCGATCTCAACTTGATCTACGTCGCGACCGGCAACCCGCAGCCCGTCGTCGCGAACGCCAATCGCAAGGGGGCCAATCTCTTCACGGCGTCGATCGTCGCGCTCAATCCCGATACCGGCAAGATGGCGTGGTACTTCCAATGCTCGCCGCACGACACGCACGATTGGGACGCGACGCAGGCGCCGGTCCTCATCGACGACGTCGTCGACGGCCGGCCGCGGAAGCTGCTGGCGCAGGCCTCGCGCAACGGCAAGTTCTTCGTCCTGGATCGGACGAACGGCAAGGCGCTCGTCTCGTCCGAGTTCGTCAAGACGAACTGGTCGCTCGGCTTCGATGCGAAGGGGCAGCCGATTCCCAATCCGAAGAAGATGCCGCAGCTCGACGGCGCGCTCGTGACGCCGAACCAGGCCGGCGCCGCCAACTGGCCGCCGCCGAGTTTCAGTCCGGCGACCGGCTTGTTCTACGTCAGCGCCGCGCGCGCATGGAGCATCTGGTACATCTACGATCCCAGCGACAACCCGCAGGGCTGGGGCGGCACCGATCGCGGCGGCTACTCGCAGTCGATGATCCAGGCCATGGACTACAAGACGGGCAAAGTCCGCTGGAGCCACGTCTGGGAGGGCGGCGCGCGCTCGGGCTTGCTCAGCACGGCGGGCAACGTGCTCTTTGCCGGCGGGCCGTCGAACGACATCGTCGCGCTCAACGCGACGACGGGCGACGCGCTGTGGCACGCCGGGCTCAACGCCTCGGTCAGCAACGGTCCGATCACGTACGACCTCGACGGACGACAGTACGTCATTGCCGGCGCGGGCGACACGCTCTGGGCGTTCGTCATGAATCGCTGAGGTATTCTGTCGAGGGGAGGTCCGCCGGCAGTCGGAGCACGCGCCGGCGGGTGTGGGATGACGAACGAACGACGGGGATTCCGCTGGGCGTTGGGCGCGTCAGCGATGACGCTGATGGCCGCGTGTTTCGTGTCCGCATCGACATCGGCTGCGGTCCGCCAGTCCGGCAGTGACGACGCGAACGATCCGGCGACGCAGGCGTTCAAGCGCGTCTGCAGCAACTGTCACACGCCGGACCGCATCATCTCCGGCCGCCGTGACCGCGATCAGTGGAACGAGGTCATCGACAAGATGATCCAGAACGGCGCGAAGGGATCGGACGACGACTTCGACCTCGTGCTCGAGTACCTCGAACGCCATTACGGCCGCGTCAACGTCAATCATGACGTCGCGGACGACCTGTCACTCGTGCTCTCCATTCCCGACGATCAGGCCAAGGCCATCGTGACTTATCGCCAGCAGCACGGTCCGTTCGCCGACTTCGACGCACTCGAGAAGGTCCCCGGCATCGACACGGCCGCGCTCGAACAGGTGCGCGACGCCGTCGCGTTCTGACGGCCGGCTGACGCGTTCCCACTCGACTCGGCCGATGTCGCGTTTCTTCGCACCGCTGACCCGTCCGGAACGCCGGCACGCGTTCGGCTTCGGCGCCGCGATCCTACTGCTGCATGTCGTCGGCTGGGGCGTGACGCTCGTGCTCGTCGCGCCGCACTATCCGTTCATGGTCGGGTTCGCCGGGCTCGCGTACTCGTTCGGTCTGCGCCACGCGTTCGACGCCGATCACATCGCCGCGATCGACAACACCACGCGCAAGCTGATGTCGGCCGACAGTCGTCCGCTCGGCGTCGGCTTCTTCTTCTCGCTCGGCCACTCGACCGTCGTCTTCGCGCTCACGCTCGCCGTGGCGGTGGCCGCGCGCCTTGTGACGACCGAGCTGCCGCACCTGCGCGACGTCGGGTCGCTCATCGGCACGACGGTCTCGGGCGTCTTCCTGTGTCTCATCGGGCTCGTGAACCTCGCGATGCTCGTCGACGTCTTTCGCGTGTTCCTCGCACTGCGTCGACACGAAGTCGACCCGCGCGATCTGGAGGCGCAGCTCGCGGCGCCGGGCTGGCTGACGCGCTGGTTCGGCGGCGTGTTCACGATCGTCACGCGGCCGCGTCACATGTATTGGATCGGGCTGCTCTTCGGCCTCGGCTTCGACACGGCGACCGAGGTCGCGCTGCTCACGACCGCGGGTGTCGCCGCGTCGCAGGCCTTGCCGCTCGCGGCCGTGCTGGTCCTTCCGGTGGTCTTCGCCGCGGGCATGACGCTCATGGACACGGCCGATGGCTTCATCATGTGCGGCGCCTACGGCTGGGCCATCGCGCATCCGCTGCGCAAACTCTTCTACAACTTGACGGTGACCGGGCTGTCGGTGCTCATCGCGCTCGCGATTGGCAGCATCGAGCTCGCGTCGGTCGTGACCGGGCGTCTGCTCGGCATCCACACCGGCATCTGGGGCACGATTCAGGATCTCAACTTCCAGACGATCGGCTATGTCGTCGTCGGCCTGTTCATCGTCGCGTGGATGACGTCGATCGCCGTGTGGCGCTGGAGCGGATGGGCGGTCGAACCCGCCACGCGCGACTGACGCGCGGTGCTACTGCTGCACGATTTTCCCAAGCAGACGGCCGAGCAGCTTCACGGCGTAGACGCCGGTGCGGTTCCTCACTTCGGCCATGTCGCTCGGCGCGCTGTCGATACCGAGCGGACGCAGATTGTCGACGGCCGACGTGTCTCCCTCGTCGGGGTGCACCGCGATCCAGAACAGGATCTTCTCCAACTGGTCCTTCGGCATCGCGGTCTTCAACTGATTGAAGATGATGAGCGGCACGAACCGCTCGATCGGCATCTGGAAGACGTCGATAACCGCAGGCACGAAGAGATAGTTACGCACGCGCTGCACGGGATCGGCGACCTGGCCCGGCGCCCATGTGGCGAGCGCCGCCGTTATCGCCTCGAGCTGATCGTTGTCATCGGGATCGGCCAGCTCATCCAGCTTCGCGACGGGCGTGACCACGCCCGTGTCGGGAGGTAAGCGGTCGAAGACCAGCGTGTCGTTGATGTCCGCGAGCGTGACGTCCTGCCACCTCGTGGGCGCGGTTGCCGGTTCATTGGTTGTCGTCGAGTTGGCCGCGTTCGTTTCCCGCGAGCCGTGCGGCGTCGGCGTCAGTCCGGAAGGTGATGTGTTTATCACCGACCAACAGGGCGACTACATCGGATCGAGTCCGTTGATCCACGTCGAACAAGGGAAGTTCTACGGACATCCGGCGAGCTTGAAGTGGGACCCGGCGCGCGGTGATCGGCCGTGGTCTATTGAGCAGCTGGCCGCCGAGCGAACGCCGCCGACGGTCGTGTTGCCGCACGGAGCGCTAGGCGGCTCGCCCGGCGAGCCGGTGTGGGACGTCACGGGGGGCAAGTTCGGCCCGTTCGCAGGCCAAGTGTTCATCGGCGATTTCACGAAGCTCATCAGTCGCGTCGATCTGCAGCGCGTCGACGGCTGTTGGCAGGGCGCTTGTTTCCCGTTTTTACGTGATGCCGTCGACCTC
>CALFMR010000372.1 GCA_937880585.1 uncultured Acidobacteriota bacterium | reverse complement strand
GGTCGACGGCTCCGCTCGTGTTTACCGCCATCTTGGATTTTGCCGCGATTTTTAAGTGACAAATCAGCCCCCGTCCCAGCAATTACAGAGCGTGGCTCTCGAGCATATGGCGGTCGCCACGGAGCCAGCAGGTTCACCCCCTGTCGAGGCGGGCGACTGTCTACAGGTGTACCCGAGGGCGCTCGACTACCTGATTGGCGCGGACGTCACCGGCCCCGTGACGATCGACATCCGCGAAGCGGTATCCGGAGAGTTGCTGCGCCGGTTCTCGAGCGACGCGTCGGACGCGACGGGCGACGCGCCACTCGCGGCCTCGCCGGGCCTCCATCGCGTCGTCTGGAACCTGCGCTACGCTCCGCCGGCCCGTCCAACAGCAGCCGCGGGCGAAGCCCTACACGGCGCGCGGCGCGGGATCTGGATCAAGCCCGGCACGTATCAAGTGCGGCTCACCGCCGGCGCCCATGTCATCCGTCAGGCCGTCGTCGTCAAGATGGATCCGCGCGTACGCGCGACGAGCGCGGACCTCGACGCGCAATTCGACGTGGCCGAGCGGCTGAGCCAGACGATGGATGCGCTCGCGGCGCACGCGGGCAAGGGGACGCCCGCCGTGGGTGTGTCGACCGACGTGTTCGCCGCGTGGAACGTGCTCGCCGATCTCTTCGATCGCATTCTCGCTGCCGATGCACGGCCGACCGCCGCGGTCAGCGCGGCCGTCGATGCCGCGATCGCGCGCGCCGATACGCTCGCGCCGGCCGCGACCGTCGCGGCACGGCCGTAGCCACATGCCCCGGGCCTGAAGGCCCAGGAGACATCAAGTCTTGCGTGTCGTTGCCGCGCCGAAGGACGATGGACCGTCATGCTGTCGCTTCGTCGCGCGTCCATCATCTTTATTGGTGCTCTCACCGCCACGACCGCTCTGCCCGCGCGCGCGGAGGCGCAGTGGTACGCCGGCGCGTACCTCGGCGCCAATTACACGCAGCCGGCCGATGTCTCGATCGATCAGCCGGCGCGCGGCACATCACTCACCTTCTCCGACGTCAACTTCGCCGCCGAGCCCTGGACGTCACCGCAGTATTACGGCTGGCGCGTGGGACGCTTCTTCGGCGCGTCGCGGCGATGGGGCCTCGAGCTCGAGTACACCCACCTCAAGGTGATCGCGAAGACGGACGAGAGCTACGCCGTGGCCGGCACGCTCGACGGCGCGTCGATCGGTCCCGACATCGGCCCGATGAACACGATCGTCGACCGGTACCGCATGACGCACGGCCTGAACTTCTACGTCGGGAATCTCATCGTGCGCGAGCCGCTCCGATGGAGCCGCGCGACGTTCGTCGGCCGCGCGGGGGCCGGCATCACGGTGCCGCATGCGGAGACGACGATTCGCGGCGAAGGACGCGAGCAGTACGAGTACGGCGGCCCGGGGCTGAACCTGTCGGCCGGCGTCGACGTGCGCCTGACGCGCCTGCTCTCGGCGGTCGCCGACTACAAGTTCACCTTCGCGAAACCGGAGATCGACATCGTTGACGGAACCGGGCGCACGCGATCGGCGACGCACCAGGTCACGATCGGCCTCGCAATCGGCATGCCTCATTGATATTCTCGCGGGCGTGTTGCACAGCGCGTGGGCGCTCGCGCTCGCCCTCAGTCTGCAGAGCGCGTCGGCCGCTCCGCCCGCGTCCCCTCCCACGCGTTCAGTCGAGCGGCCATCCATCACCCGGATGTGGCAGAACGTCCGCCACGATTTCCGCGGACTCGCCGCGCCGGAGACGGCGTTCATCGGCAGCATCGGTCTCACGGGGGCGCTCGTCGCGCATCCCTCCGATCGCAGCATTGCTGACTGGGTCCGTACGAGCGATCGGCCGGACGTCGTGCGGGTCGGCGGCGTCGTGGGTGACGCGTGGTTCCAGAGTGGATTGGCCGTCGGCTTCTACGCCACCGGCACGCTGACGAAGTCGCCGGGGCTCGCCTCGCTCGGCGGCGATCTAGTGCGCGCGCAAGTCGTCAACGCGGTCCTCACGCGTGGAATCAAGATCGCCGCGGGACGGCAGCGTCCGAATGGCGGTCATCACGCGATGCCATCCGGACACACCTCGGCCACGATGGCCACGGCCGCGGTCGTCGACGCGCACTTCGGTTGGAAGGCCGGTCTCCCGGCCTACGCGCTCGCAAGTTTCGTCGGATGGACGCGCGTGCGCGACGACTCGCACTGGCTGAGCGACGTCGCCGCCGGCGCCGCGATTGGCGCCATCTCCGCCCGCGCGGTGCTCCACGGCCGACACGTGCGCGGTTGGACGATCACGCCGACGGCGTCGGCAGGTGGAGCGGCGGTCTACGTGGTGAGGGGCGAGTAGAAAAGCGCTCGTCCCCGGCGTCAACTTCGAACGTCAAACTTCGAGCTTCGAAACTGATTCCACGTGCCCCTGGGCCTGCAGGCCCAGGGAGAACCAGAATCACGTCTGGCTTCTGTCTTCGAACTTCTAACTTTTCTTATCCGTGCTCCCAAACCCGCCCCGCGCCGGCGCGCTCGGCGCGTCAGTCTCGATCCATTCCGCACGGACGTACGGAATGACGATGCCCTGCGCCAGCCGGTCGCCGCGGCGGACCTGGACGGGCGCGTCGGTGAAGTTGAAGACCTCGATCTTGATCTCGTCGGTCGGGCCGCAATAGTCGCAGTCGACGACGCCGACGCCGTTGGCGACCATGAGGCCGCGTTTGAGCGGCGTACTGCTGCGCGCGAACACGCCGAGAAAGTGTCCGGCGGGCACCGCGATGACAAGACCGGTCGGCACGAGCGTGACCTCGCGCGGCGCGATGGTCATGTCGACGGACGCGGCGAGATCGAAGCCGGCAGCGCCAGCACTCTCGTGGCGCGGCAGCACGGCGTCGGGGTGGAGGCGAGTGATGCGAGTGGTCACGGCCGCTAGGATAGCGAACGATCGCGCCATTGACGACGATCGAGCCGGCCGCTACGATGGTCGACTTGTGCGGTGTGTCCGCCGCCCGGCCGGCGTGTCGGCCGCGCGCGCAGGCTACACACGATGACGTCACCCGAGTCTCCCGCGATTCCCGCTCGCCTTTCTCGTCTCCCCGAGCTTGCGTCCGACCTGTGGTGGACGTGGAACCGGGCGCGTGAAGTCTTCCGCCGCCTCGACTATCCGCTGTGGCGGCAGAGCAATCACAACCCAGTGCTGATGCTCGACCGGCTGACGCCGAGCGTGCTCGAGCACGCGGCCGCGGACCCGGCGTTTCTCGCGCGCTACGACGAGACGATCGAGGCGCTCGACGCGATGCGCGCGTCGACGCGCACGTGGTGGCGCGAACGCGTGGCCGCCGACCCGTCGGAGATCGTCGCCTACTTCTGTGCCGAGTTCGCGCTGCACCAGTCGCTGCCCATCTATGCGGGCGGCCTCGGCGTGCTCGCCGGCGACCACTGCAAGGAAGCGAGCGACCTGGGCGTGCCGCTCATCGGCGTCGGATTCATGTATCCGCAGGGGTACTTCCGCCAGCGGCTGAACGCGGAAGGCTGGCAGCAGGAAGTCTACGAGCAGCTCGACTGGCGCTGCGCGCCGATCGCCAAGGCGCGCACGGTCGACAACAAGCCGTGTGTCGTGCTCGTCCCGCTCGGCAAACGCACCGTGCTCGTCCAGGTCTGGGAGATCCGGATGGGCCGCGTGCGGCTGCTCCTGCTCGACACGGACACCGAGCAGAACGCGCCGTGGGATCGCGAGCTGTCCGCGCGACTCTACGGCGGCGGGCAGGACACGCGGCTGCAGCAGGAGATCGTCCTCGGCCTGGGCGGTGTGCTCGCGCTCCGCGCCATGGGGCTGAAACCCGGCGCGTGGCACCTCAACGAGGGACACGCCGCGTTCGTCATCCTCCAACGTATGCGCGATCTGCTCGCCGCGGGCCAGCGTTGGGATGACGCGCTCGCGGAAGTGCGGCGCACGACGATCTTCACGACGCACACGCCCGTGCCGGCCGGCCACGATGCGTTCCCGTTCCATCTCGTCGAGGAACATCTCGCCAACTGTTGGGGATCGATGAACGGCTACGGCGAGCAGTTTCTCGCGCTCGGCGGGTACGACAACGGTCAGGGCCAGGGCCCCCTGTTCAACATGACGGCGCTCGCCATGCGCTCGGCCGGCGCGATCAACGCCGTCAGCCAGCTGCACGGCCACGTCACGCGCCAGATGTTCGCGCCGCTCTGGCCCGATCGCGCGGAGGACGCGCGGCCCGTCGGCGCGATCACGAACGGCGTCCACGTCCCGACGTGGGTCGCCGCCGAGATGGCGCACCTCTTCGAGCGGCACCTCAGCCCAGCCTGGCGCGATCAGTACGAAGACCCGGCGTTCTGGGAGCGCATCCGCGAAATCCCGGACGAAGAGCTCTGGCACGCGCGGCGCGCGTTGCGTTCGTACCTCTTCCAGTTCATCCGCGAGCGCGCGCGCCAGCGCTGGGTCGAAGACCAAGCCGGCGCCCCGCGCATCGTCGCCGGCGGCGTCATGCTCGATCCCGAGGCGCTGACGATCGGTTTCGCGCGGCGCTTCACCGGCTACAAGCGTCCTGACCTCGTCTTCCGCGACGTGGACCGGCTCGCGCGCATCATGGGCGGCGCCGGTCGGCCCGTGCAGCTCATCTTCGCGGGCAAGGCGCATCCGGCCGACGACGCGGGCAAGCATCGTCTACAGGCCATCTTCCGCCACGCGCTCGATCCGAAGTTCGGCGGCCGTATCGCGTTCGTCGACGATTACGACCTGAGCGTCGCGCGCCGCCTCGTGCAGGGCTGCGACGTCTGGCTCAACACGCCGCGCAAGCCGCTCGAGGCGAGCGGCACGAGCGGCATGAAGGCGTCGATGAACGGCGTGCTGCACCTGAGCGTCGCCGACGGCTGGTGGGCCGAAGGGTATGACGGCGGCAACGGCTGGCAGATCATCGGCCAGGCGGCGTCGTCCGATCCCGACGCGGTCGACGCCGCTGACGCGGAGGCGCTCTATCGGCTGCTCGAAGAAGACGTCGTGCCGACCTTCTACGAGCGTGACGCGCACGGGCTGCCGCGCCGCTGGCTGTCGATGGTCAAGCAGGCCATCGTCACGATCACGCCGCGCTTCTCGGCCCGGCGCATGGTCAAGGAGTACGTCGAGCGCGCGTATGCGCCGGCGATGACGAAGGCCGACGCCAAGGCCGTTCGGCGCTAGCGCCGGCACCGCCCGCGCGGCAGCCGATATAATCGGATATTCATGGCTCGAAAGTCGGCTGAATCGGTACGGTGCGCGCTCTGCGGCACGAAGGACGTGTCCGAGCCGCGCGGTGACGAGCGCTACTGCCGCGACTGCTGGGACAAGAAGATCGCCGTCGAGGACATCGTCGCGCGCGAGTTCACGCTGAAGCGCTACATCCGCGCGCACAGCGCCGAGAAGTACCTCGTCTATCACGCGACGCAGAAGCGGCCGATCGGCCAGGTCCAGGTCATCGACGACGGCTACGACCTGTTCCTGACCGTGCTCCTCTACCCGAGCTTCGTCTGGGACGACCAGGCCTACCATCTCGAGAACGATCCCGAGCATCGCACCTACGCGGAGATTCTCGTCGACGTCATCGCGGCCGACGTCATCGAGCCATGGGGCGGCGGCAAGTGGCACCTCGAGGTGTTCCGCTCGATCGGCGTCGACCCGGAAGAATGGAACGGCGAGATGTGACGCCCTTCCCCGTCGCGCGCGTCCAGCGGGTCCTTGCCGGCGCCAACATCGACGGCTGGCTGCTGTACGACTTCCACGGATCGAACCCGGTCGCCGTCGGCATCGCGGACCTCCACGGCCGGCACACGACGCGGCGCTGGTTCTACTTCATTCCGGCGGTCGGCACGCCGACGAAGATCGTCCACACGATCGAGGCCGGCACGCTCGACGCGCTGCCCGGCCGGCGCCTGACCTATTCCAATCGCTTCGAGCTCGAGGACCAGCTCATCGAGATGCTCCGCGGCTCGAAAGAGATCGCGATGGAGTACTCACCCGAGTGCTCCATTCCCTATCTCGCGCGGGTCGATGCGGGCACGGTCGAGTTCATGCGGCGGATCGGGCTGCGCGTCATCTCGTCGGGCGATCTCGTGAGCGAGTTCGAGGCAGCCTGGGACGAGGCGCAGATCGCGACGCACCGCGAGGCCTCGGCGAAGCTCTATCGCATCAAGGACCGCGCGTTCGCCTACGCCTCGCAAGCCGTCGCCGCGGGCCGTCCCGTCGGCGAGCTCGAGATTCAGACGCAGATGATGGCCTGGTTCGACGAGGAAGGCCTCACGACCGACGCGCCGCCCATCGTCGCCGTCGGATCGCACGCCGGCGACCCGCACTACGCGCCCACGCCGGAGACCTCGCGCGTGCTGGGCCGCGACATGGTGTTGCTGCTCGATCTCTGGGGCAAGCTCGATCAGCCCGGATCGGTCTACGCCGATATCACCTGGGTGGGTTACTCGGGCGAGCCGCCCTCGAGCGTCACGCGCGCGTTCGGCGCCGTCGTCGCGGGACGCGATGCCGCCGTCCGATTCATCCAGGCGCGCATTGTCGCCGACGAGGTCGTGCGCGGGTGGGAAGCCGATCGCGCGGCGCGCGACGTCATCACAGCGGCCGGCTACGGCAAGGCGTTCGTCCATCGGACCGGCCACAGCCTGGGGGTCGAGGTCCACGGCAACGGCGCGAACCTCGATGACTACGAGACGCGCGACGACCGGCGGCTGCTCGAGGGATCAGGGTTTACCATTGAACCAGGCGTGTACTTGCGCGATTTCGGCGTCCGGAGCGAGATCAACCTCGTCGTCGGCCGCCGGTCGGTCGAAGTCACCGGCCCGTGCCAGCACGTGCTGGTCCGCATCGGCTGAGACGCCTGACGGCGATCGACGCCGCCGTGACCGTGTTTGATTGCCCGGCTGGTCCGCCGGAGATCGCGTTGGTCGGACCGGAGGAAACCAGATCGGGGCTGCCGAACGTCCTAGGCTTTAGAGAGTCTCGAGTCGCGAGACGGAGCACACGCTTATGTCGACCCGTAAATCCACGGTTTTTTATGCGGTTATGTTGACCGTGGCGTCGATTGCGGTCGGGATGGTCATCGCCTCCCGGCTGGATCTCACGCCCCGGTCGTTCGCCAGCGATCTGAACGTTCCCCCGACCAACAGCGCGCCGCTGTCCGGGCCCATTGATGCCGCGACCTTCCGGAACATCGCCAAGGAGGCGAGTCCGTCGGTCGTGCTCATCGAGGTCACGATGACCCGGCAGGTCAACGATATGTCTGACCTGTTCAACTTCATGCCCTTCGGCAACGGCCGTGGCACGCAGCAGCCGCGTGACGAAACCGTGGCCGCGGCCGGCAGCGGGTTCATCATCGACAAGGCCGGCTACATCATCACGAACAATCACGTCATCGACAACGCCAAGGCGATTCGCGTGTTTCTCTCGGACGCCGATTCGGATGACTTCGACGACGGCTATCCGGCGAAGGTCATCGGCCACGACGAGCTCTCGGACACGGCGCTCATCCAGCTCGAGCGGCTGCCCGACCAGCCGCTCGAAGCGGCGAAGTTCGGCGACTCCTCGCAGCTCGCGCCCGGCGACTGGGTCATGGCCATCGGCAGCCCGTTCAAGCTGTCGAACAGCGTGACGGTTGGCGTCGTCAGCTACAACGGCCGCGGGTTGGCCGTGAGCAACGGCCGTCAGCAGGACTTCATCCAGACGGACGCGGCCATCAACCCCGGCAACTCGGGCGGCCCGCTCCTCAACCTGCGGGGTGAAGTCGTCGGCGTGAACACGGCCATCGTCAGCGGCAGCGACTCGGGCGGCAACGTTGGCGTTGGCTTCGCGATTCCGATCAACACGGTCCGCGATCTGCTCCCGCAGCTTCGCCAAGGGAAGGTGACGCGCGGCCGCATCGGCGTCTTCATGTCGTCGCGACGGCTGAGTGCAGATGACGCCAAGGATCTCGGCCTGCCGAACACGAACGGCGTGCTCGTCGCGCAGGTCCCTGACGGCCCGGCCAAGGACGCGGGCATCCAGGTCCAGGACGTCATCACCGAGTTCAACGGCAAGCCGGTGACGACGAGCGATGCGCTCGCGGACATGGTCGCGCGCACGGCGCCAGGCACGACCGTGCCCGTGAAGATCATCCGTGACAAGAAACCGATGACGCTCAACATCAAGGTTGCCGAACTGGATCTCCAAGCCGAACAGGACGCGGGTCAGGCGGGCGGCAACGGCGCGTCGGAGTCGGACGCGTTCGGCATGTCGCTCCGCGACATCACCCCGAATATTCGGCAACGGCTCGACCTGCCGGTCGGCCGCACGGGCGCGGTCGTCACGGACGTGGCACCATTCGGACCCGCAGCCAACGCCGGCATCGAGCCGGGTGACGTCGTCCTGTCGGTCCAGAATACCGACGTGCGGAATGCGGCCGACGCCAAGCGGGCGCTCGACGCAATTCCGAGCGGACGGTTGGCCCGTATCGTGGTCTGGAGCCAGGGCGCGGAAGTCCTGCGTCAGGTCAGAAAGCGGTAAAGTTTGTGGGCCGGGCGCGCCCCGGCCCATCGATGCTCGAACAGGAAGTCAAACTCGCATTCGTGAACGTCGAGGCGGCTCGCCAGGCAGTGATCACTGCTGGCGGCCGCCTCGTCGTCTCCAGACGCCTCCTCGACGACACGCTCTTCGACACGCCCGACGGCGAGATGCGCCGGTCGGGCCGCGCGTTGCGCGTGCGCCGCGACGGCGCGCACGGCGCGCTCACCTGCAAGGGCCCGGTGCTTCGCGGCCGCATCAAGACGCGCGAGGAAATCGAAACGCGCGTCGACGATGCGGACGCCGCCGCCCACATCCTCGCCCGCCTCGGCTACGTCCCTGCGTTTCGATCGCAGAAATACCGGGAGGAATACGCCCTCGGCGACGCGCGCGTCGCCGTCGACGAAGCGCCGGTCGGCGTGTTCGTCGAAATCGAGGGCACGCCCGAAGACATCGCCCGCGTCGCCCTGCAGCTCGGCCGCACCGAGCGCGATTACCGAACCGAGTCGTACTCCGCGTTGTGGCGGCGCGCGTGTGAGGCGCGCGGCGTCGAGCCGGGCGACATGCTGTTCGATCCCGTTGACCGTGCCCACTGAGCGACTGCCCCTCGCCGCACTCGTGCTCTCAGCCGGACGCGGCACGCGCCTCGATCCGATCACGCGTCTCGTCGCCAAGCCCGCCGTCCCGCTCGGCGAGCTGACGCTCATCGAGCGCGTCCTCGGTTGGCTGCGGCGATCGGGCGTCGGCGACGTCGTCGTGAACCTGCACGCGCGGCCCGCGACGATCACGCGCGTCGTCGGTGACGGCGCGCACGTCGGGCTTTCGGTGCGTTACTCCTGGGAGCCGCGGCCGCTCGGATCGGCCGGCGGACCGCGACGCGCCCTGCCACTCCTCGCGACCGATCCCGTCCTCATCGTGAATGGCGACACGCTGGCCGACGTCAACCTTCCGGCCATGCTCGACGCGCACCGGCAATCGGGCGCGGACGTCACGATGGCCCTCGTGCCGAACCCGGCGCCGGCACACTACAACGGCGTC
>CALFMR010000371.1 GCA_937880585.1 uncultured Acidobacteriota bacterium | reverse complement strand
TGACTACGATGTGTTTGTGCCGCCCCGCCTCGGCCCGCTCGCCGCCCAGCCGGACGGGCAGGCCAGTCTGCTCATCGCGTTTCTCGGTGACAGCCTGACCGCCGGCTACGGCCTCGACTTCAATCAGGCGTATCCGTCGGTCATCGAGCAGATGTTCCATGATGACGGCTACGGCGGCGTCGGCGTGATCAACGCCGGCGTCACCGGCGACACGACAGCCGGCGGCCTGCGCCGCGCGGAACAATTGCTGCAACCGAACGTCAGAGTCCTCGTGGTGGCTCTCGGCGGCAACGACGCGCTCCGCGGCCTGACGGCAAAGCAGACGCACGACAACCTGGCGGCGATCATCGACGGCACGCTGCAACGGAACGTCGCCGTGGTCCTTGCCGGCATGGAGGCGCCGACCAATCTCGGCGCCGACTATCAGACCGCGTTTCACAACGTCTTCCTGCAACTCGATCGCGAATACCAGGGCTCGATCGCCTTCGTGCCGTTTCTCCTCGAAGGCGTGGCCGGCAATCCCGCGCTCAACCAGGCCGATGGCATCCACCCCACGGCCGAGGGCTCGCGCCACATCGCGCAGTTGCTCTATCCCACGCTGCGGCGGATCGTCGAACAGGGCCAATGATCGAGCTGACCGATGTCTCGCGCACCGTCTCGAGCGGCGCGGGGACCCTGACCATCCTGCACCCGCTGACGCTCTCGATCCCGCGCGGTCGTACGGTCGCGCTGACCGGTCCCTCCGGTAGTGGGAAGTCGACGCTGCTCGGCCTCATCGCCGGGCTCGACGCGCCAACGACGGGCCGCATCGTGCTCGACGGCACCGACGTCACGGCACTCGGCGAGGAAGCGCTCGCTCGTCTCCGCGGCGCCAAGGTCGGCATCGTCTTCCAATTCTTCCATCTGCTGCCCGCGCTCACGGCCTACGAAAACGTGCTCGTGCCGATGGAAATTGCCGGCGTGTCCGACGCGTCGTCGCGCGCGCGGCGGTTGCTCGACGACGTGGGGCTCGGCGCGCGGGCCCATCACTATCCGTCGCAGCTTTCGGGCGGCGAACAGCAACGCGTAGCGATTGCGCGTGCGCTCGCGAACGATCCACCCATCCTCCTCGCCGACGAGCCGACGGGCAATCTCGACACGACGACCGGGCAGCAGATCATCGATCTGCTGGTCACCGTGAACCGCAGCCGCGGCTGCACGCTGCTGCTCGTGACGCACGATCCCGATCTGGCGGCACTCGCCGACGAGATTCTCGTCCTGCGCGACGGTCGCCTCGTCGATCGCCGCGTGCCCACGCCTCCCGTCCCGACGGCATCATGAGCTTCGTCCTCCGGATGGCGTGGCGCGAAATCCGGATGGCGTGGGCGCGTCTGGCGTTCTTTTTCCTGTCGGTCGCCATCGGCGTTGCCGCCGTCGTCGCGCTGCGCAGCCTGATGCAGGACGTGCGCACGACGCTCACGAGCGAAGCGCGCAGCCTGGTCGGCGCCGACCTCGTCATCCAGTCGTCTCGGCCGCTTCCGCCAGATACGGAAGCGACCGTCAAGCGCCTTCTCACGCAGTACGGCGCGCAAGGCACGACCGCCGTCGTCGATACGCAGACGATGGCCGAGCCGGAAGCGGGGAAGGGCAACGGCGCGGTGAAGATGGTCGAGCTGCGCGGCGTCGAGGCGGCGTTCCCGTATTACGGTGCGATCGAGCTCGACGGCGGCGTGCCGTACTCACACGATCTCCTCGCGCATCACGGCGTCATCGTCCAGCCCGAACTGCTCGTGGCGTTGGGGCTCGAGCCGGGCGACACGATCCGGCTCGCGGGTCAGTCCTTCACGGTGCGCGGCGTGCTCGTGCGCGACCGCGTGCAACGCGGCGGCGGCATCGCATTCGGGCCGCGCGCGTACGTCGACCTCGCGGATCTCAAAGCGACGTCGCTTCTCGGATTCGGCAGCCGTGCGTCCTATCAGACGCTCGTCCGCGTCGGTGATCCGGCCGCGACGACGACGCTCACCGACGCGTTGCGGGACGCGCTGCCGCGCGAAATGGCGTCGGTGCGGTCATGGCAGACGCTCGAAGATCGCATCGGACGCAACCTGCGTCTCGCCGAGAACTACCTGAGCCTGGTCGGCTTTGCGGTCGTCGTGCTCGGCGGCATCGGCGTGTGGAGCGTGACGCGTGTGATCGTGCAGCAGAAGCTGCGGAGTGTCGCGATCCTCAAATGCCTGGGCGCGACCTCGGGCCGTGTGCTCGCGACCTACGTCCTGCAGATCGCGATGCTCGCGGCTGGTGGCAGCCTGCTGGGGATCGTCCTCGCCGCCCTTGCGCTCGCGGCGGTGCCGCGCAACCTGCTCGATGCGCTGGGCGTGGCGAGTGTGTCGGTCACCGTGTCGGCCGCGGTCCAGGGCGTCGCGGTCGGCGTGCTCGTGTCGCTGCTCTTCGCGCTCGTGCCGCTCCTCGACGTCCGGCGCGTGAAGCCGCTCCTTCTCCTGCGCGCCGACACGGCGGCGTCCGCGCGCCGGCGCACATGGCAGAGCGCGGCGATCGCCGCGGTCATCGGCCTCGCCCTCCTCGCCGTGGCCGTATGGCAGGCCGACTCGCTGCGCGCCGGACTGTACGTGTCGATTGGGCTCGCTGTGATCTCGGCGGTGCTGTTCGCCGGCAGCGACCTGCTCGTCCGCGCGACGCGGGGACTGGCGCGTTCGCGCCGCTTCGTGCTGCGTCATGCGGTCGTGAGCCTTGCCCGGCCCGGCAACCAGACGCGCGTCGTCGTGATGTCGGTCGGGCTTGGATGCTTTTTCGTGATCGGCGTCCGCGCCGTGCAGACGACGCTCCTGGCGAGTCTCTCGACCGACGTCGGCGCCCGCGCGCCGGACCTCGTCGTCATCGACATTCAGCCGGACCAAGCGGCGCCCCTCGGCCCCATCGTCGCGCCGTACCTCAGGAGCCAGGCGCGCGTCGTGCCGCTCATGCGCGCGCGCGTCACGGGCGTTGCCGGCGCGAATCTCCATCTCGCGACGATCGACGAGGTTCGCGAGGATGGGCATCTTGCGCGCGAGTTCGGTCTGACGTTTCGGACGGGGCTCGAGGCCAACGAGCGCGTCGCCGCCGGCACGTTTTGGTCGGCGCCGCTCGCCACGCCGACGCTGCCGGACGGCGTGGACACGGACGTCTCCGTCGAGCAGGAGACGTTCGACCGCGCGCATCTGGCGCTTGGCGACCTCGTGCGCTTCGACGTGGCTGGACAGTCGATCCGCGCGCGAGTCACGAGCGTGCGGTCGGTCGAATGGGACGATCCGGCGAGCGGCGGATTCGTGTTCGTGCTGCGGCCCGGCCCCGCCGTCGATCGACTGCCGCACACGTTCGTCGCGTTTCTGCAGACGAAAGACGACGGCGCCGCGCGCGGGGCGCTGCAGCGGGACGTCGTGCGGGCGATGCCGAACGTGTCGATCATCGACGTGCGCGACGTCGTGTCATCGATCCGCGAAGTCGTCGACAACGTCACGACGGGTGTGACGATCGTCGGCGCGGTCACGCTCGTGGGCGGGATCCTGATCCTCGTCGGCGCGGTCGCCATGACGCGCTTTCAACGCCTGCACGACGCGGCGATCTACCGCACGCTCGGTGCCGGCACGCGCGCGATGACCGGGATGCTCGCGATCGAGTACGGCCTGCTCGGTCTGCTCGCCGGCGCGCTCGGCACGGCGGGCGCGGCCGTCCTATCCTGGGCGCTCGCGCGTGGCCTGTTCGATGTGCCCTGGCGGCCCGTGCCCGGACTGTTCGCCGCGGCCGTCATCGGCGCCGCGGTACTCGTCGCCGTCGTCGGTCTCGCGGCCAGCGGCGACGTACTGCTGCAGAAGCCGCTCGCGACGCTGCGGGGGGAGTAGGCCCCGCCTCTGGCGCCCTGATAAGATAGGAGGGTTGTCGCGGCGCTCGGGCCGCCATAGAGACCGATGACCGAATCCGCACTCGACGACGCCCTGCTCACGCGGTTGAAGGACGATCTGCTGCGCAAGCGAGGCGAGATTCTCAGCGCGTCGACCGGCACGCGTCCGCTGCCCGCCTCGATGGACGTCAACAGCCGCCAGGGCGACCTGGCGGACCAGGCGAGCGGCAACAACGAAGTGCACATTCAGCTCAAGCTGAAGCAGACCGACGCCAAGATCCTGCAGGCCATCGAGGAGGCGCTCCAGCGGATGGAGAAGGGCACCTACGGCATCTGCCGCGACTGCGGCGATCCGATCGCGCCCGCCCGGCTCGAGGCCATTCCCTGGACGCGGGTGTGCATCACCTGCAAACAGAAGCAAAGCGCGTGAATACGTCGGACCTCGCCTCCATCCTGCGCGACTTCCATCGCGAAAAGCTGTCGATGCGCCAGCGCCACGTCGCCGTCGCGCGCCAGGTCAGCGATTACGCGTTCAACAACACGTATCAGTACATCATCGCGCGCGAAGACACGCATCTTTCGTGGCTCGACGCGGCCATCGCCGATCTCGACACCTCGGCCGAGGACGTGCCCGAGCCCAACGTGCCAGCGCCGGGCCGCAAGGATGCATTCCTGCCGCTCATCGCCGACGACTCGCGCACGGCGGGCGAGTTCGTCGCGCGCTGGCGTCCGCGGCTAGGCGCGGTCACCAACGCGCGCCATCGGCTGATGCTCCAGGTCATCCTCGGCGAGACGCTCGAGCACAAGCGCTTCTTCGATCAGATGCTCGGGGGCCGCGACGATCTGCTCGGGCGTCGCGCCAACGGTCCCGGCTCGCCCGGCACCGGCGACGGCGTGCTGCCCGTGCGCTGGATCGAATAGGACGCCGCGTGCCGCCCGTGGCCCTCGCCCTGGGCTCGAACCTGGGCGACCGGCGCGCGCACCTCACGTGGGCGGTCGACCGGCTCTCGACGCTCCTTCGCGATTGCCGCGTCTCGTCCTTCATCGAAACCGACCCCGTCGGCGTGCCTGACGCGCAGCCGCCGTACCTGAACGCGGCGATGGTCGGCACGACCGCGCTCGATCCGCACGATCTGCTGGCGGCGCTCATGACGATCGAACAGGAACGCGGCCGCACCCGCACCTCGTTCCGCGGCGCCCGCACGCTCGATCTCGACCTCATCCTCTACGGCGATCGCATCCTCGACGATGCGTCGCTGACCGTCCCGCATCCGCGCTTCCGCGACCGCCGCTTCGTCCTCGAGCCGCTGGCGTCGATCGCGCCCGACTGGATCGATCCAATGACGGGTCAGACCGTCGCCTCGCTCCTCACGGCTCAGCGCTCATAAGCGCGTCAAAAAAACGAAGGGCGCGGCCCTTCGACAGGACCGCGCCCCTGGCGTGTACCGATGCGCCGTGGCGCCTACATGCCCTTCTTGTAGGTAGCCTTCACGTCGCCGTTCTGCGTGCTCGTCGTGAGGACGAGGTTGTCGCCCTCCATCGACAGCGTTCGCTTCTGCTCACCGAACTGGGTCGTCGTCGTGATGACGATGGCGTTGCCGTCCCAGGCGGCCTTGGACACCTGGTCCATCGACTGCCCGCCGCGGCCCGTCATCGTGTTGTGGCTCTCCGAGCCGTCCAGCTTGTAGACGGCCTTCACGGGATTCTGTCCCTGGGTGTATTCGACGGTCAGCGCGTTGGCGTCCTGGGAGATCGTCACGTTCTGACCCCAGCCGCCCCGCATGCCGCGGCCCCGGCCGCCCATGCGTCCGCCGCCCTGACCGCCACCGGCCATCATCTGGCCGCCGTCGGCCGCTGCGGCCGGTTCGAGGACCCACTTGCCAGCGAAGTTCGGCTTCGCCTGCGCGAACAGCACGGACGTGGCGACCACGACCGCTGCCGCGCTGAGTACTGCAGTAAGACGTCGCATGAATAGTACCCCTCCCAATCGGAGGCGGCGATCTGCCGCCTCACACCTGCGGCTCGCGCTATTCGAACCGGAGGGCGTCGATCGGATCGAGCCCTGCGGCCTTGCGAGCCGGATAGAACCCGAAGAAGATGCCGACCGCCGCCGAGAAGCCGACAGCGACGAGCACGGCATTGGCCGGGACGGAGGCGGCCATGCCTTGGTACACACGTAGCAATTCCGAGACGAGGAAGCCGATGGCGATCCCGAACGCACCCCCTGCGATGCTGATGACGATCGCCTCGATCAGGAACTGCAGCAGCACGTCCGACCCGCGCGCGCCGATCGCGAGGCGGAGGCCGATCTCGCGCGTGCGCTCGGTGACCGACACCAGCATGATGTTCATGATGCCGATGCCGCCGACCACGAGCGACACGCCGGCGATGCCGGCAAGCAGGCTCGTCATCGTGGCCGTGGCCTGCGTCCGCAGCGCGACGATGTCGTCGAGCGTCTGCACGGTGAAGTCGTCCTCGCCCGGCGCGGTTTCGTGCGACGTCCGGAGCGCGGACGTGATGGCGGCGGCCGCCGTGTTGACGCCGTCCGCCGAGGTCGCCGACGCATAGATGCGCTGGATGAACGTCGTGCCGGTCAGCTTCTTCATGACCGTCGTGTAGGGCACGAAGATCTGGTCGTCCATGTTGGAGCCACCCGAGCCGGCACCCTTCGACGTCATCACGCCGAGCACGTGGAAGATGTGGTTCCGCACGCGGATCTGCAGCCCCGTGGGATCGACGTCCTCACCGAAGAGCGTGTCCGAGACGTTCGAGCCGAGGACGGCCACCTTCGCCGCCGACTTCACGTCGTCGTCGGTGAAGAACGAGCCGTACTTGAGCGGCCACGACCGGATGTCGGGCAGGTCGACGTTCGTGCCCTCGACCGACGTGTTCCAGTTCTGGTTGCCGTAGATGACCTGCTGCCGCGCGCTGATGCTCTCGGCGACGTACTGGATCTCGGGGAGCTGGCGCAGCAGGTTCGCGTCCTCGGGCGTGAGGCGCGGGCTGTTGCCGAAGCCCGATCGGACGCCACCCGTGTTGACGCTGCCGGCGATGATCGTGATGAGGTTCGTGCCGGCCGTCTTCACCTGGTCTTCGATCTGCTGCTGCGCGCCGGTGCCGAGCGCGACCATCGCGATGACCGCGGCGACGCCGATGATCATGCCGAGCATGGTGAGCGCCGTCCGCATCTTGTTGCGGCCGAGCGCCTTGAACGCAATCCGGAAGGTCATGAGTAGCGACATGGCGACACTCTTTTCGGGAAACGGCGTCAGTGCGCCGCGGCTTCGGCCGCCGGCGGCGGAATCTGGTCCGGTTCGGGCGGCGGCAGCGCCGCCAGCTCGTCGGCCGCGCTGCGCCGGTGCAGCACGGCCTGGTCGGCCACGACGTGCCCGTCGCGGAAGCGGATGAGCCGCGTGCCGTACTCGGCGATGTCCATCTCGTGCGTGATGAGCACAACCGTGATGCCGCGTTCGCGGTTCAGCCGCTGGAAGATGCCCATGACCTCGATGCTCGTGCGCGTGTCGAGGTTGCCCGTGGGCTCGTCGGCCAGGATGATCGACGGCTCGTTGATGAGCGCGCGTGCGATGGCGACGCGCTGCTGCTGACCACCCGACAACTGGTTCGGCATGTGGTGATAGCGCTGGCCGAGGCCGACCGCGTCGAGCGAGGCGAGCGCGCGCTTGTGCCGCTCAGCCGCCTTGAACACGTTCTGATTCCGATAGAGCAGCGGCAGCTCGACGTTGTCGAGCGCCGACGTACGGCTGAGAAGATTGAACCCCTGGAAGACGAACCCGATCTTCTGGTTGCGCACCGCCGCGAGATCGTCTCTCGACAACTTCGACACGTCGCGGCCGTCGAGCTCGTAGACGCCCGAGGTCGGACGGTCGAGGCAGCCGACAATGTGCATGAAGGTCGACTTGCCGGAACCAGACGGTCCGGTCACGCAGACGAACTCGCCGGCCTGGACTTCGAGCGAGACGCCGCGCAGCGCGCGTACCTCGTGATCGCCCATTCGATAGATTTTGGTGAGTTCCCTCACCGCGATAACCGCCACGTCTGACACTCCCCTCGAAAGACCGTCCGTGACGACCGGAC
>CALFMR010000370.1 GCA_937880585.1 uncultured Acidobacteriota bacterium | reverse complement strand
GGGACGCCGCGCCGAGAGCCTCGTACGACACGCCGTCGCGCGGCGGTGCTGTAAGCAGCATGTCGCCGACCTTGCGAAGGTTCCGCAGGGCGAGCGCGGTGGCCGACGTCGCGTCGATGTCGCCCACGGCCTCGGTCTCCTCGCCCGGATCGGCGCCAAACGAGTTGGCCGTCGTGAATCGCAGGTACGGCTTCGCGTCCTGCTCGCGCGCCCACTCGTCGAGCGTCGCCTTCTCAGCGTCGGGCGTCTTCGCGTCGGGCAGCGGCGTGTAGCCCCACTTGGTCGCGAAGACGTCACTCGGCCCGACCTTCGGAATGAGATCGTCGGGTGCGATCCCGTCCTCGGGCTGCGCGACGTAGTTGAAGCGCGCGTAGTCCATGATCGACGGTGTGTGCCCGTTCGTCTTCACCCAGTCCTTGTCGCGAATCTCCGCGATCGAATAGAGCGAGCTCGCCTTCATGTTGTGCTGGAAGCCGAGCGTGTGGCCGACCTCGTGCGCGACGATGAACTCGAGCAGCCGGCCGACGAGATCGTCGGGCAGCGGCAGCGTCCGCGCGCGCGGATCGAGCGGCCCCACCTGCGTGAAGTACCACATCGTCGCCAGGTGTTGGACGTTGTGGTAGAGCTGGACGTCGCCGTCGAGGATCTCGCCGCTGCGCGGATCGTGCACGTTCGGTCCCGACGCGTTCTCCGTGGTCGACGGCAGCCAGCGGATGACCGAGTAGCGCACGTCCTCTGGGTCCCAGTCCGGATCGTCGGCTTCGCTCGGCGCGTCCTTCGCGACGATGGCGTGGGTGAAGCCGGCCGCCTGGAACGCCGGCGCCCAGTCCTCTACACCTTTCTTGATCCACGGCACGAGCTCGGCCGGCGTCGCCGGATCGATGTAGTAGACGATGGGCGTCACCGGATCGGAGAGCGCCGCGTGCGGATCCTTCTTCTCGAGGCGGCGCCGCAGGATGTAGCTGCGCGATACGGCTTTGTGCTCCGTGCGGCCGTAGTCGTACGTCGACGTCGCAAAATACCCGACGCGGTCGTCGAAGAGCCGCGGCTTCATCGGCGTCTCGGGCAGCTTCACCATGCTCGAGAAGACGACCACCGTGCCACCGCTCGCGCCGAGCGGGCCACGTCCGCGCCCTTCGCCGCGACCGGGCGTGATCGTCTGCGTGACTTCCGCGTTGATGTTCTGCGGAAACGACACGACCTTGTCGATGAACGTGCGCGACGGATCCACGCCCGATCCACCGAGCAGCCGCTCGGGCGACAGTTCGGGCACGCCGCGCGTCAAGAGTGACGTGACGTCGATGACGACGCTGCCGATCGGGCTGATGGCGGCAATAGGAAACGCGCGAACGATCGTCGGCGTGTTCGCGTCGGCCACGGCACGCGCGATGGGCGTCGACGGATCGGCCGTGATGTCGAAGCGGATCATCTCGAGGTACACGCGATCACCGCGCCGCACCCAACGCACGACGCGATCGTCGACGGCCTGACCGCCGTAACCGGCGCCGAGCGTCGTCCGCTTGAGCTTCGTGGACCAGAGGAAGTCCTTGCCGAATTCGCCGGTCGGGATCTCGTAGTAGATCGTGTCGCGGATCCGGTGCACCTTGAAGATGCCGTCGTCGGTCCGCGCCTCGGACGTGATGACCTGCGTGTACGGCCGCGGCCCGCCGCGCGCTCGGCCGGCAAACGGCGTGGGCGACGGCAGGTCCGGCTCGTCATCGCGATCGAGCGGGTCCGTCTGCTGCGCGGCGATGGGATCGTCGGGTGTGACGACGGCCTGCGAGGCCGGCACGCGCGGCGCCTGTTGACCCGCCGCGGCTGCGGTGACGACGAGTGCGGCGGCGCTGGCCGCGCCGAGCATCCCGATTCTGATCGCGCGGCTCGGCTTCATCACGCCACTCCTTGCACTGATGGCGACCGAAGGCCGCCATTATACTGAGGTGCTGCCGCGGACTCGCCGCGGCGGTCCGCTCGATCGCGCCGCCCGATGCCTGCACCGCCGCTGCTCATTGCCACGACCAATCCTGGAAAAATCCGCGAGATCCAGTACGTGCTCGCCGGCGTGCCGCGGCGTCTGTTGACGCTCGCCGACATCGCGCCCATTGCCGAGCCGGAAGAAACGGGCCGGACGTTTGCCGCCAACGCGGCGTTGAAGGCACGGACGTACGCGGCTGCGTCCGGTTTGCCGACCGTCGCCGAAGACTCGGGACTGGCGATCGACGCGATCGCCGGCCGGCCGGGCGTGGAAAGCGCACGCTATCCTGGAGACACCTACGCCGAGAAGTTTGCGAACCTTTACCGCGAGCTGGCCGGACACGCGCGCCCGTGGACGGCGCGCTTCGTCTGCTCGCTGGCGTTCATCGACGATCAGGGGACGTCGGCGCCGGCGTTCGTCACGGAAGCGACCGTCGAGGGCGAGATCACCGACGAGCCGCGCGGCGCGCACGGCTTCGGCTACGACCCGATCTTCTTTTATCCGCCGTACGGCTGCACGCTTGCCGAAGTGACAGGCGACCGCAAACTCGCCGTCGCCCACCGCGGCAAAGCCTTCCGCGCATTTCGGACGTGGCTCCGGGACGTCCCCTTCTAACTTGTCCGCGTCAGTCCCCTACGGGCTGAGCCTCGTGATCTTTCCCGACGCGATCTCGATCGTGTAGATGGCGTACGGCTGAAGGCCGCTCGGCGGGTGTTCGACGTGAGGCACGTAGACGAAGGCGACGCGCGCGCCGTCGGGCGACCAGCGAGGATCGATCGTATCGCCGCCGGCCATCGACGCGAGCGGCTTCTGGTTCGTGCCGTCGGCGTTCATCGTGTAGAGCTCGAGGCGGCCGCCGCGGTTCGTCGTGAACGCCAGCCGCGTGCTGTCGGGCGACCAGGTCGGCGACATGCCGTTCTGCGGATCGTAGGTCAATCGCTGCACCGCGTGCGTACGGAGATCGAAGACTTCGATGTCGCGGTCCACCTGCACGGCAATCGCGTGGCCGTCGGGCGCGTACTGCGGCGACCAGTTCGTGTCGCTCATCGTCAGGCGCGACGGCTCGCCGCCGGCGGCCGGCATGATGTACACGTCCGGCTGGCGGCGCGGATCGCGGTCCGACGTGAACGCGATCGACCGGCCGTCGGGCGACCAGGCCGGCGACCACTCCACGAATAACGACGTCGTCAACCGGCGCGGTTCCTTGCCCGCCGCCGAAATCACGTAGATGTCGAGGTTCCCGCTGCGCGCGCTCTCGAACGCGATGTGCGATCCGTCGGGCGAGAACGCCGGCGAGCTGTCGTCGGCCGTCGACGTTGTCAGCTGACGACGTCCCGTGCCGTCGGCGTTCATGACGAAGATGTCGGACTGCCCGCCGTGCTCGGCGGCGAACACGATGCGCCGGCCATCGGGCGACCAGCTCGGCGCGCCGTCACGCACCGGCTCCGGATAGCGCCCCCACCACCAGTAGCCGAGCACGAGGATCAATACGACGGCCGCGATCACGGCCCAGATGCCTCGAGACGACCGAAGCGGCGGCTGACGTTGTTCGCGGAGACGATCGGACGCGCGTCGAGATGGTGGAGCGGGCGGCACGAAGGCTGGATTTTACCGCACGCCTGGGGAAGCTTCCGCAGCAACGCATTCGGGGCACGCGGCGACCGCTTTTCCGCCGCGAGTTGCCTACTCTCGGTAGCGCCACGGGCGCCTGTCCCGGACCCGAGGTCCGTCCCGTGTTTGCCACGGCCGATTTCGCTGCCCCTCGGCCCGCGCACGGCGTGGAACGGGGATTGATACGGAGAACATCTGAACCCGGTGCGCGCCAGCGCCCCTGTCATATTCGTCGGTGGTCCTTCATCCGTGCCGCGTCCTGCCTTGGCCATGTCCCTCCCGACAATGACCGCGTCTTCGATGACTCCTGTCACGACTCCCCGGAACGCTGGCGCTGTGCTCGTCGCTGCACCGCGCGCCGCCGATGCCGCGGCCATCGAGGCCGGCATCGCTTCGAGCGGCTGTCGCCTCGTCCGCGCCACGGACCCGGAAGCCGCGCGCGCGGCCCTGACGGACGATGACGTCGTGGCGGCCCTCATCGACATGAGCTGGCCCGCGGCGATCGAGCTCGCCAGCGATCTTCGCCAGCGCCCGCGGACCCAGCCGCTGCCGTTGATCTTCCTCGCCGATCCCGCGGGCGCGCCAGACGATGAGCTGCGCGCGTACCGAGCGGGCGCCGTCGATTGGATCGCGCGACCCGTCCATCCTGATGTGTTGTGCGTGAAGGTGGCCATGTTCGCCGCATTGCATCGCGCGCGTCGTACGGCGGCCGATCGCCGTGCGCACCGACGATCGCCGGCGACGAGCGGCGGTGCAGCCGTCGAGCGTCACGCGCGTGTGCGTGCCGCCGACGCCGCTGGGACGACGGCCATGGCGATCGAGGCGAGCGAACGGCAACGCGACGAGTTCCTGGCCGCGCTCGCGCACGAACTGCGCAATCCGCTCGCGCCCATTCGCGCGGCGGTCGAGCTCATGCAGCTCGAGGGCACGCCGGCCGCCACGCTCGCGCATGCCCGGGACGTCGTCGAGCGGCAGGTCGAACATCTGTCGCGGCTCATCGAAGATCTCGTCGATCTCAGCCGGCTCACGCGCGATCAGCTCGTGCTGCGGATGACGCCCGTCGCGCTCGACGCCGTCGTCGGTGCCGCGGTCGAGACCAGTCGGCCCGTCGTCGAAGAGCGGCGGCACCGGCTCGCCGTCGAATTGCCGGGGAGCGCCGTCTGGCTGCACGCCGATCTGCCGCGCCTCGCGCAGGCGCTGTCGAACATCATCATCAACGCGGCGAAATACACGCCGCCGGGCGGCGACATCACCATTCGCGCGCGCGCCGATGCCGGGCGTGTCGCGATCGTCGTACGCGACACGGGGACCGGCATCGCGGCCGACATGCTGCCGCGCGTCTTCGACATGTTCGTGCAGGATCGGCGCGCCGCTGGCGCGACGGGCGGCATCGGGATGGGACTCACGCTCGCGAAGCGGCTGATCAGAATGCACGGCGGGACGATCGAGGCCGAGAGCGAAGGTCCGGGCCGCGGATCGATCTTCCGGCTGGAACTGCCGGTCATCAGCCCGCCAGCCGCCACGCCCGAGCCCGCGCGGCCCGTCGGCGTCGCGCGCCGCGTGCATCGCGTGCTCGTCGTCGACGACAACGCGGACGCGGCGGAGATGATCGTCGCGATGCTCAGCGTCTGGGGTCAGGAGACGGCGATCGCGTTCGATGGCGCGAGCGCGCTCGTCGAAGGCGATCGGCTGCACC
>CALFMR010000369.1 GCA_937880585.1 uncultured Acidobacteriota bacterium | reverse complement strand
CGGTGTCATCTTTAATTCTGTGGAGCCCCGAGCCTTCAGGCTCGGGGAGCACCGCGAAGCGACCGGCCCGGTCCCTGGTTCTCCCTGGGTCTGAAGACCCAGGGCTCCACGAACCCGCCCTGTCCCCTGTCTACGCCCTTGACTGATACTCCCCCGTGTCCGTGTTGATGCGGACGACGTCGCCTTCGTTGATGAAGGCGGGGACGTTCACGACGAGGCCGGTTTCGAGCGTGGCGGGCTTGACTTGCGCGGCGGCCGTCGCGCCCTTGATGCCGGGCACCGTCTCGGTCACTTTCAAGTCCACGGTCATCGGCAGGTGAATGCCGACCGGCTCCGCCTCGTAGAACTCGACGCTAATCACCATGTCGGGCAGCAGGTACGACGCGCTGTCGCCGAGCACTTCCTGCGACAGGTGGATCTGGTCGTACGTCTCGGTATTCATGAAGTGGAACAGGTCCCCGTCGCGATAGAGGAACTGCATCTGGTGCTCGTCGAGGATGGCCCGCTCGACGTCGTCCTCCGAACGAAATTTGTAATCGATGAGGCGCTGCGAGCGGATGTCGCGCAGTTTGCACTGCACATGGCCCCGCTTATTGCCCGGGGTGATGTGGTACAGGTCGAGAATCCGATACAGATTCTGGTCGACCTTGATCAGCATGCCTTTACGGAGACGAGTGGCTTGGATTGAGCTCATAGGTTCGGGACACTTACGCTTCAGGAACTACTTATTGTAGTGTAGGCACAATCGAGGTGCGGCGGATGCCTGGAGGACGACCTTCTCCAAGGTCCGGCCGCGGGTCCGGCTCCCCTCCCGCCGACCGACCGAGACTGACGCAGGGCCCCTGGGTGGTCATTCCCGGGGGACACGGCCCCAATGCTATTGGTGCGTCCGCGCTCGCGCCATCCGGCGCGACGGCCGGCACGGGTGTGGATGCCGCCGTGCGTCTCTTGGGGCTCGTCGAGACGGGCCTGTTCCATTGCGGGCCCGACGGCCGCGTCCGCTTCGCCAACGCCTCGCTCACCGTACTCGCCGGCGACATGACCGGCGCCGAAACCAACGCGGGCTGGCTCACGCCGGCCAACTCGACCGACGCGCTATGGACGCTCGTTCGCGCGACCGATCGCGTGACGCTCCCGGCGTGGCTCATGCGCGCCGACGGATCGCGCCTGCGCGTCGACGTCACGGCGCAGGCGCTGCGATCGGAGGACGGCGAGATCATCGGCTTCGACGGCCTCGTCCGGCCGATCGATGACGCCGAGTCACGGCCGGCCTCGTCGCGCGCGGCGGCTGAAGACGGCGTCGAGGCGCGGGCCGCGCGCGCCGAGGAACGCCGCGCGATTGCGCGTCGCCTGCACGACAACCTCGGCCAGACGCTCGTCGTGATGAAGATGGAGATCGATCGTCTCGTCGAGACGCCGGACGAGGACGAGCCGCTCCACGTGCGCGAACCGCGCGCGATGCGCGCGCTGAAGGGATGGACCGACGAGGCCATCCGGCTCGTGCGCGGCCTCTGCTTCGAGCTGCGCGCCGTCGACGAACCGCCGCTGGAAGTCTCGGCCATCGTCGAGCCGCTGCTCCGCGATCTGGCGCGGCCGCGTCAGTTGAAGACGCGCATCGCGGCGGCCGGCGGACCCGTGCGGCTCGATCCGCGGCGCGCGCTGCTCGTCGCCGACGTGTGCCGCGAGGCGATCACGAACGTCATCCGCCACGCGGCCGCGACCGAGATTCTCGTGCGCGTCGTCCGCCGCGGACCCGACTGCGCGCTGTCGATCAGCGACAACGGCGCCGGCTTCGCGCCCGGCTCGCTCGATCGTCCCGATGCTTTCGGCGTGCTCGGCATGCGCGAGCGCGCGCAAGCGCTCGGCGGCACCTTCGAGATCGTCCGGCGCGACGGCCGCACCGTCGTTTCCCTCACCCTGCCCGTCGCATCGCCGGGCGCGGCGGCTTCGAGAGCGTCTCATCATGATTAACGTGCTGATTGTCGACGACCATCCGGTCGTGCGCGCGGGCGTGCGCCGGCTGCTCACCGAAACGCCGGACATCCAGGTGGGCGGCGAAGCCGACACGGGCGCCGCCGCGCTGCAGATGAGCCGCGCCGAGTCCTGGGATCTCGTCCTGCTCGACATGGGGCTGCCCGACGCGGACGGACTCGAGATCCTCAAGCAACTGAAACTCGACCGTCCGTCGCGGCCGGTGCTCATCCTCACGATGCGCCTCGACGGCGAGCTCGCGGTCCGCGCGCTGCGATCGGGCGCCGCGGGCTACGTCGGCAAGGACAGCCCGCCGCAGGTCATCCGCGACGCCGTGCGCCGCGCCGCGTCGGGACGGCCGTATGTGAGCGACTGGCTCGCCGAGCAGCTGGCCCTGCGACTCAACAGCGAGACGGAACGTCCGCCGCACACCAAGCTCTCGGACCGCGAGTTCGAAGTGCTCCTCGCGCTCGCGTCCGGACGACGGCCGAAAGAGATCGCCACGCAGCTCTCGCTCAGCATCAAGACGGTCAGCACCTATCGCGCGCGCGTGCTCGAGAAACTCGATCTGTCCAACAACGCGGAGCTCGCCGTCTACGCCGTCCGACACGACTTACTCGATCCCTCGCGCGAGGCCGGCGGCGGCGACCGACTCGCGGCGCCCAGATCCTGACGACACACTTCCCACAGTCCTACACCGACACGCGGCCAGTACCGCCAGCAGAATCGGATACCGGCCGATAGGCTCGGCCGGCGCGTTTGGCTACTTTCAGCTCTTCATCTCGTCATCTCCGGACCCCGTGCTCCCCAGCGCGGCGATGGGCGAGCGGAAATGGAGCTAACCCATGCGTGTCGTCCGAATCCTCCTGTCGGCGTTGCTGGCGGTCGCGACCGTCAGTTGCTGCGACAGTCCCACATCACCTTCCTCCCAGATCAGCGGCGCGCCGCTGAGCGTGGTGGTTACCGGCCCGGACACGCTGCAGATCGGCCAGAAGGCGCCGCTCAAGGCCGTCGCCACGTACAGCGACGGCACGCAGCAGGACGTGACCGGCATCGCGACGTGGTCCTCGAACAATCCCGGCGTCTGCACCGTGGACGCCAAGGGCATCGTCACCGGCATCGCACAGGGTGTGTGCGTGATCACCGCGACGGTGCATGACGTGTCCGGAACGCACACGATTACCGTCGGTCAGCCGAACAATCCGAACACGCCCGACGGTCCCGTCAATCCAGACAATCCGGCCGTCGGCCTCGTCGTGCAAGGTGCGACATCGGTCAAGGTGGGCGCGACGACGCAGTGGCACTCGGTCGCGGTCTTCAAGGACGGCTCGCAGCAGGACGTGACGAGCGCGTCCTCGTGGACGAGCGATCAGCCGGGCGTCGCGAGCGTCGCGAGCGGGCTCGTCACCGGTGTCAGCCAGGGCACGACGCCGATTCACGCGACGTACCAGGGGCTGCAGGCGACGGGAACGATTCAGGTCACCGCGGGCGATCAGCCGACGCCAACCGTGACCAGCCTCACGGTGTCAGGCAACACGAACATCGCCGTCGGACAGAACTCGCAGCTCACGGCCACGGCGCACTTCAGTGACGGATCGTCGCAGAACGTGACGAGCGCGGCGACCTGGTCGTCGGCGACGCCGAGCGTCGCAACGGTCCTCGGCGGTCTCGTGCACGGCGTGGCGCAGGGCGCGGCGCCGATCACGGCGAGCTACGGCGGACAGAACGCGACGGTGACAGTGAACGTGAGCGGATCGACGGGCCCGGTGGTCAACAGCCTGTCGGTGACGGGGGCGTCGCCGATGACGGTGGGCCAGCAGGCGCAGTACACCGCCATCGCCAACATGAGCGACGGCTCGTCGCCGAACGTCACGAGCCAGTCGCAGTGGTCATCGACCAACCCGTCGGTCGCCACGGTCGATTCGAACGGCGTGGTGACCGCCCTCGCGCCGGGCGCGACGACGATCGCGGCGACCTATCAGGGTCAGTCGGGCTTCGTGCCGCTGACGGTCAACGCGAGCGCGCCGGCGGAGCCGGATTTGATCGGCATCGAAGTGGACCTCGGCGTGAACGCGCTGAATGTCGCCTCGACGGGAGGTCTCCGCACGCAGGCGACCGGACCGTTCGATCTCAATCTCGGGTCGCTGGCCGACATCCTCAACAACAACCATCTGCTCGATCTGCGGGTGTGGGGTCTCTACAGCGACAACTCGAAGAAGGACGTGACGGATCTGTCGACGATCAACTGCGACAGCGTGCAGACGCCGACGATCGCGCCGTGCATCCTCGGTGCCGATGGCTCCCAGGTGGGCCAGATCCTCGCGCTGCTCATTCAGGGCCTGCTGAATCCGAACCACAAGATCAACGTCACTTACGGCGGCTTCACGGCCGACGTCAACGTGCACGTCGATCTGCCGCTGCTCACGGGGCTGGGTTTCCCGAGCGATCTCGGAACGCTCACACTGTCGAATGGCAACCAGTTGCCGCCGCTGACGGGCTTGTTCTCGCAGGGCATCCAGAGCACGCTCACCGGCAGCCTGCCGGCGTGCAGCGGCACGCAGACGACCGACTGCATCGACTACGCGCTGACGACGACCGGCCCGCTCGCGGGCACGCTCAAGTCGGTGCTCGGCCTCGCGGGCATCGATCTGGATCAGGTCCTCAACCAGGCCGTGTCGGTTACCGACGGCGGCGTCGTCAACATCGACCAAGGCGTGCTGGCGCCCGTCATGTCGGTGATCTCGTCGAATCCGCTGCTCGCACCGCTCGGGGGCGTGCTGCCGCTCAATCTGACGGGCACCGTCAACGGCATCGCGTCCAATCCGCTGTCGGTCACGCTGGGTCAGCCCTAGCGCCCACGAAGTCCGGGGTGGTCACCCGCCCCTGACGCACCCACGCATGGGTGTTCCGCCACCCCTGCCGTCCGCTGGACGGCAGGGGTGTTTTGTTGCCCGAGTGGAAAGCGCCTGTCGGTTCTGGATTCCAGGGTTCAAGGTTCGCGTTCGTGGTTTCTCCGAACGTGAACACGAACTCGCCTTCACGGGAGTCGACAGCCGCCAGGAGGGAACGAAGTCTGGGGGATCGGTGACGATGGTTGGGCGCGATTCGTAACTTCAAGATCGACCCACATGTGCCGAACACGGGTACGGAGAGATTTGATGTCCCACAAGAGCAATCGCGACGCTGAAGCACGATTCAGACAGGCGAAAGCCGAAGCCAAAGCGGTCATGCTCGCCTGTGCCGCCTGCGGCGAGATCATCACGTACGGCGAGCTCGTGGCTCAGATCGTTGCCATTCGACTCATCCCCAACTCTTCACTCCTGGCGCGAATTCTGACCGAAATATCGATGGTGGACCTTGATCCCAGGCAGGGCATCCTTGCTGCGGTGGTGGTTCGCAAGGACATCGGCATCCCAGGTAGTGGATTTTTCAAGATTATTGACTTCGTCGGCCGCAGCACGGCCGACCGTCGGCATCGCTGGACGCGCGAACTCGAGCGCGCTCACCAGCGGTGGTCGGCGACGTGACTGAGGACGTCCGCATCGAACATACGTTGACGCGCCAAGCGTGGCGACCGGGCTCGATCGATTTCTGCTGGATTCGCCATCGCAGTTGACCGACCGCCGCGACGATGTATCGTCGTCGGCGAGGCGACCATCCGTGAATATTCGCTCGTCACTGACCACTGAGCTCCGGAACAAGAAATACCGCGACGGGTACGTCGCATCCCAAATCGCGATCGGCCTGCCCTTCCAGATTCGCGCGTTGCGCCGATCGCGCGGTTGGACACAGGCTCAGCTCGCCGAGGCGGCGGGCATGAGCCAGCCGCGCATCGCGGAGATCGAACGCGCAGGCCGGCGCCGCTTCAACATCGATACGCTTCTCCGGATCGCGTCGGCGTTCGACGTCGGTCTCGAGGTTGGCTTCGCACCGTTCGGCGCCGTCGTCGACCGCGCCGAACGCTTCGCCCCTGATGCATTTGACGTCGCCTCGTTCGACGACGACGTGCATGAAGCCGAACGGCGCGGGGATCGAGTGACCCCATCGAAGCGCTCCGTACCCGTGCGCACGAGCACGACGCCGAGCAGCCGTCGTCGTCCAGTCTCGCAGCCCGCGACGCGCGGCTGACGCGCGGGCATTTTCAAAAGTTCGTTCCGGCGGGTGGCGTCGGACGGGGCGCCCCAGGGCGCGCGCAAGCCCGCTCCCGTGGCAGATGTTCTTGGGCGAGCACGGCCTGGGGTTGTCCGACGACAGGCCCCGCCGGCTCCTGTTTGAAGATGCTCTCTGAGGTAGGATGGATCCCGTGCCCTGGGATCCGATGCACGACCTGCTCACCATGCAG